>JANORJ010000093.1:0-2166 GCA_031415255.1 Chitinophagaceae bacterium
AAAAGAAGCAACTGGTAATTTGGATGAAGTGGTAATTGGTAATGTGATTGAACAAGTAAAATATTTTACTGAACTCGATAAACGAAAAGATACCGTTCTTAAAACAATAGAGGAAGCCGGTAAACTGACACCGGAATTAAAACTTCGTATTGAAAACTGTACAGTAGCCACCGAACTGGAAGATATTTACCTGCCATACAAACCAAAACGAAAAACAAAAGCGACCGTTGCTATTGAAAAAGGATTGGAACCGTTAGCTACTTTATTATTTACTCAATCTGCTGTTAACCCGGAAGAGGAAGCTGTTAAATATATTACTGAACTGGTAAAAGATACTGCCGATGCATTGCAAGGTGCAAGAGATATCATGGCAGAATGGGTTGCAGAAAACGAACAGGCCAGAAATACGATTCGCAAATTGTTTACAGAAGAAGCTATTGTTTCATCAAGAGTGTTAACAACAAAGAAAGACGAAGAAGATGCACAGAAATACAGGGATTATTTTGAATACAAGGAACAATTAGCCAATAGTCCTTCGCATAGAATATTAGCCATCCGACGTGGGGAGAAAGAAGGTTTCCTTATCATGGATATTAATATTGAAAAGGTAACAGCCATAGAAGAATTGAAAAGAAAATTTTTGACTGTTTCCAATTCTTCTTCACATCAACTGGCTTTGGCAATTGAAGATTCCTTTGCCCGCTTATTAAAACCTTCTATTGAAACGGAGTTTAGAATGCTGAGCAAAACAAAAGCAGATGAAGAAGCGATAAGAGTGTTTGCAGAAAATCTTCGTCAGTTGTTATTGGCATCGCCATTAGGGAGAAAAAGAATAATGGCTCTCGACCCCGGTTTTCGTTCAGGTTGTAAAGTAGTTTGCTTAGATGAACATGGTGTGTTCTTAAAATACAATACCATTTTTCCTCATGCTCCGCAGAATGATTGGAATGGTGCCGTGCAAACGATAAAAGAACTGGTAGCGAAATATGATATTGAAGCCATTGGCTATGGTAATGGAACGGCAAGTAAAGAAACAGAACAACTCGTAAGAGGAATTGATTTTGGAAAACCAGTGGCTGTTTTTATGGTGAATGAAAGTGGTGCTTCTATTTATTCTGCCAGTGAAGTGGCCAGAGAAGAATTTCCGGAGGAAGATGTAACCGTTCGTGGAGCCATCAGTATTGGCCGTCGTTTGTTAGATCCGTTAAGTGAACTCGTAAAAATTGATGCGAAAAGTATTGGTGTTGGCCAATACCAGCATGATGTAAACCAAAACCGCTTGAAAGAAGCTCTTGATCAGGTAGTGGAAAGCTGTGTGAACTTTGTAGGAGTGGATGTAAATACGGCAAGCAAACATTTACTGACATACGTTTCTGGTTTAACTGCCACCGTTGCAAAAAATGTAGTGGAATACAGAACAAAGAATGGCGGGTTTAAAAGCCGGGATGAACTGAAAAAAGTTTCGATGCTGGGGCCAAAAGCCTATGAGCAATGCGCCGGTTTCTTACGCATTGTGAATGCAAAAAATCCATTGGATAATTCGGCGGTGCATCCGGAAAGTTATCATGTGGTGGAAGCAATGGCGGCTAAAGCCAACAGCACTGTACCTGAATTGATACAAAATGCGGAGATAAGAAAACAGGTAAAAGCAAAAGATTTTGTAACAGAAACAATTGGACAGTTTACCATTGAAGATATTTTAAAAGAATTGGAAAAGCCGGGCCGTGATCCCCGTTCTGTTATTGAAGAATTTCGTTTTGCCGATGGTGTAAGCACCATGGCAGATTTAAAACCCGGTATGAAAATCCCCGGCATCATTACCAATATTACCAACTTCGGCGCTTTTGTAGATGTGGGAGTAAAGCAAGATGGTCTCGTTCACATATCTCATCTCGCCAATCGCTACATCAGCGACCCGAATGAAGCCGTAAAGCTGGGACAAAAAGTAATGGCCACCGTAGTGGAAGTGGATATTGCAAGAAAAAGAATTGCACTGTCATTAAAAGATGGCGGCATAGAAACATCAACTAAGAAGCCTGAAGTAAAAGGGCAGAAGCCAGCCAATAAAAAACCTGAACCCATGAATGCTTTCCAGGCGAAGCTGATGGAATTGAAGAAAAGTTTTAAGGAGTAGGATTTTTTTCTACCAATATTAATTCTAAGGTT
>JANORJ010000094.1:0-2102 GCA_031415255.1 Chitinophagaceae bacterium
ACAGATTTAAAATGTCATAAAAGAAAAATATTGGAGCCACTTTTAATATTATTAGCTCCCTATGCACCACACATAGCAGAAGAGTTGTATGCGCAGCTACGCAATACTCCCTCTCCACAAAGTGGAGAGGGTTGGGGTAAGGTCAAACTTGCGGCCAACGAGATTTCGATCCTAAATGAATCGTATCCTGTATTTCAGGAAAAATACGTCAAAGAATCTTCTAAAGCATATCCCATAGCCATCAATGGTAAAACAAGACATGAGATAACGTTGCCATTAGACATCACCCAACCACAGGTGGAAGAAATTGTATTAAAAGATGAAACAGTACAAAAATGGCTGGAAGGAAAGCAACCGAAAAAAATCATTTATGTAAAAAATAAAATGATAAATGTGGTTGTCTGATTTTTCTATCAAAGAGATATTAAAACTATTTATAAATTATCACTTGTTTAGCTGTAGCAGCGCTGAAAATAGGTAGCAGTAAGGAAAATTTTCACTACCGGAAAAAAATATGGCTGGAAACAAAAAGTTGAATACCTTGTTACCTAAATTGTAAACTGATTATTTCTCAACATATTCAGCATTGAATTTATTTTAAATTACAATCGGTTTCAATCATAATACAGGTTTGTAGTACCAACGAATTCTTTTTGATGAATTTCAAATTCAGCTATTAACCTGAACCATTAAACCTCTAAACTGCTCTACTAATGAGACTTCAAAGCAACTGCAAAAGGCTTCAACGCCTGTGTAATTCACTATTATTTTTTTCGTTTTTTTTGCTTTCACAATCAGCGGTTGCCCAAAGTAACCCGGATGTGCCCGACTTTGCCCGGTTTAAAGAAAACAAAGAAGAGTTCATGAAACTTCGTGCCGAAGCAATTGGGTTTCGCCGAGGTGTAGAAAAAGATAAACCGTTTGATCCCAATAAACGCATTCAAGCTGTAAGAGAAATGGAATTACAAAAAGCTCAGCTTTTAGCAAATCCAAGTTCCCGGAGAAATTCTATGCTTGATGCAGCCTGGACAGAAATTGGCCCGAACCCGATTCCTAATGGACAGGTGGCCACTGGTCCACAATTGCCTGTTTCGGGACGTACCGTCTCAATTGCAGTACACCCTACAAATCCGGACCTCGTCTATGTTGGCACGGCACAAGGAGGTCTTTACCGCACACTCGACGGCGGCACCACTTGGGTACCGCTTTTGGATAATGCTTTAAGTTTAGCAGTCAACACCGTGGCTATTGCACCATCTCAACCTAATACCATATTTGTAGGCACCGGTGAATCAGGTTTTTCGGCGGACGCCTTTTTTGGTGTCGGTATTTACCGGATTGATAATGCCAACACTGCATCACCGACTATTACAGGACCCATCGGCGGTTCCGTTTTCACGGGACGATCTGTAAGCAAAATCGTCGTTCACCCGACCAACCCCAACATCATTTTTGCAGCATCAACTTCGGGTGTTGGCGGTATTGGTGGCAGTGCTAATAATGTACTTGCTGCCCGGGGTATTTTCCGATCAACTGATGCATTAAGCGCTACTCCAACTTTTACGCAATTAACTCTCACCGGACTGGCAGCACAAACCCGAAACATTGTTGATGTTGTAATGGATCCGGGTAATCCCGACCTGGTGCTTTGCACCGTCGGCGATTCATTTAGTTTAGGGGAAGGCGGTGTATATCGCTCAACCAATGCATTATCTCCCGTCCCAACTTTTGTCCGCACATTCACAGCAGGTGTGGGAACAGAGGCGTCGAGAACGGAACTTGCTCTTAACCGAAGCGGTGGTGGCGTTGTTACAGTTTATGCAGCTTCTGGTTTTAACGGCGGAACAATTCAGCGTTCAGTTGACGGCGGCGCCACCTGGACACAAACGATAGATAATAATTTTTGTTCGCCTCAGTGCTTTTACGATATTGCCATAGACGTTGATCCTACCGATGCAACCAGGGTTTATCTTGGAGGTTCTCCAACATTAGCATTTGGCGTTTCAACTAATAGTGGGGTAAGCTTTACCAGTAATGCCACAACCGCCGTCGGATTACATGTCGATTCACATGTTATTGCAGTAGCACCTTCCAGTCCTACT
>JANORJ010000095.1:0-2947 GCA_031415255.1 Chitinophagaceae bacterium
CCAATACTTTCTGCCAGGCTTAATAGTTTATTTTTCTTTTTACTATCTTCCTTTTTCACTCTAACTGCTACTGATGACTGTACTGATAGTTATTACCTGTTTGCTGCTGTTAATACTGCTGATCGCCGTTGCTAAGTTTCATCCATTTCTTTCTTTTATCATTGTATCGCTGCTGGCAGGTTGGTGGCTGGGCATTCCATTGGAGCAATTAACTGCTTCCGTAAAAACAGGTATTGGTACTATGCTGGGCGAACTGGTGATTGTGGTTTGTGCCGGCGCCATGCTGGGTAAACTGGTAGCCGAAACCGGGGCGGCACAAAAAATTACCGATACTTTAATTCAAAAGTTTGGCAGCAAACATCTGCAATGGGCCTTAATGCTAACCGGTTTTATTGTGGGCATTCCTCTTTTTTATAATGTGGGTTTTGTTTTATTGGTACCCCTGGTTTTTTCAGTGGTATATCGTACCGGTATGCCTGCAGTTTATATAGCTTTACCCATGCTGGCGGCGCTTTCTGTAACACATGGTTTTTTGCCACCCCATCCATCCCCATTGGCATTATCGGCACAGTTAAAGGCAGATACCGGTAAGGTATTACTATATGGAATCATCGTTGCGATACCGGCTATTCTTGTGGCGGGTCCTTTGTTCAGCCGTACCGTAAAAAATTTACGGACACCATCCCTGCAATTATTTAAACCTGCATTGCTGGCACCGGATAAATTACCGGGAACGTTCAACAGTTTCTTTACGGCTTTGCTTCCGGCCCTTTTACTGATTCTTTTTACGGTAGCTTTAAATGGGTTTGATCTCCCTGCGGGCACTAAAAAAATTCTAACCTTTTTTGGCGACCCGGTAATTGTTTTGCTGCTGTCGTTATTGTTCGCTACATATTCACTCGGCATCGCCAATAAACATAGTGTAAAGAAACTGATGACTGATTATGGTGAGGCGGTGAAAGATGTATCAGTGATATTACTGATCATCGCAGGTGCCGGCGCACTGAAGCAGGTATTTACCGACAGTGGTGTAAGTGCCATCGTTGGGAAACAGTTGCAAAACCTTTCTCTTCATCCATTAATTCTTGGATGGCTGATTGCTGCGGTGATACGGGTATGTGTAGGCTCCGCAACAGTAGCCGGGTTAACCGCCGCAGGTATTATTGCTCCCATGGCTGCACAACTTAGTTTTAATCCAACCCTGATGGTATTGTCCATCGGTGCCGGCAGCCTGATGTTTTCACATGTAAATGATTCGGGCTTCTGGATGTTCAAGGAGTATTTCAATTTATCAGTGAAGGATACCCTTCGTTCCTGGTCGGTCATGGAAACTATCGTATCCCTGATGGGGCTGGCAGGAGTGCTGTTGCTGGATCTTTTTTTATAATCCTTTATTCTTTTTTTTCCCATTCTGTATGTATATATTCAAGGATGGTTGAGACGATTGATGAAGGATTTTGATCAATAGGGATAGTGATGGCGGATGCGGGCGGCTCTAATGAATCGAGTTGTGATTGTAATAAAGCCGGTGGCATGAAATGGTCTTTTCTTTTTTGCATCCGTTCAAGGATTAGTTCCATGCTTCCCTCGAGGAAAAACCACCGGGACAATACAATGTTTTTTTGCAGCACATCCCGGTAGCTTTGTTTCAAAGCAGAACAGGCAATTACGGCGCCTTTTTTAGTTTGCTGATGTATGGCCAATTCATTCAACGATTGCAGCCAGTCTTTGCGGTCTTCGTCCGTTAATGGAATACCTGCTTTCATTTTTTCAATATTGGCCGGCGAATGATAATCATCCGCATCAAAGAAAGGGAAGTGGATCCTTTCGGCTAACAGTTTTCCGGTAGTGGTTTTGCCCGAACCTGAAACACCCATGATGAATATGATATGGTGCATCGTATTGATACAGCAAATTAATTGATTTTTCTTCCGTGGAGGTCGATTGGTAAAAAGGAATTTTATTTTCCGTCTTATGCCGCTGTTGGTCTTTCCGCCCTGGCAGCTGTTCGGCAAAAAATAACACGCCGTGTTTTCCCCGTTCTCCGTAGTATTCAGAAAATAATAAATTATAGGGTTGTTTCTTCCCTGCTTAGTCTCCAAAACTATAAACCTTCCAAGGCGATGTGTCAGATGGCTTTGTGAGTTAGGGCTGTGGCACTCACCGTGATACAGAAATTATTTTCCCGCCAACAACTCCTTCCATTTTTTAGTAGTGGCTTTATCCGTTTTTAGAGTAGCCAGGCTACTCATATCATACGAAAACTGCCCGGCAAAATTTACTGAAGGGTAGGGCTTGCCGGGAATAATATCTATATCCGGCGCACTGTGGTTTGGCTTGGAAAAGGAGAATTTATATTTTGTATCATTCACCATCGCATCAAAGCCTAATCCCATTCGCAGAAAAGGCCATTTAATAGCAGTGATAGCAGAAAGCGGTTCATTAAATACAATTCCATCCTCTGTAATGTAAAGGATATGTCCGCCATCCCAAACTAGAACACCGGCTTCTACTTTACCTATCAGCCCCGCCAGCCGCCATACTTTTGAAATAATTTGCTCGGCCATAATTTTCGTACAATTTATATCTATGAATGTAGGTAATCTGTAGCGTATTTATAATATTCTTGTCTACCGGCAGGCAGAACTATAGGAGACTCTTATCTTTCTTACTCTACGATTCTTCTATACTACCAATAATATAAATTCATTTCAAAAAAGAAATTCACTCCTTACATTTACCTGACAAGTCTTTCATTATGCCCAACCACATCAGCTTCAATCCCGCCGATTTTGATCCGGTTAAAAAAATTGCATTGAGTTTTCCGGGTGCGGAGGAATCTGTATCGCATTATGATACTCCGTCTGTAAAGATCAACGGTAAATTTATGTGTCGCCTGGTAGAGAGCGGCATTTTATTCCCATCCACCTCGATTGTGATATACGGG
>JANORJ010000096.1:0-11737 GCA_031415255.1 Chitinophagaceae bacterium
TAACCGCTTTGACAGTTTGTACCAAAAAATACCTACTGCTATTTTTAAGTCAGATTTCGTGCAAATAAAAAACTGATTTAGTGAGGGAAAAAAATATTTTCACCAGTGATGCGCAGGCATTATCAAAACTTAAAATTCCACGTCACCGCAGGCAATATCGGAAACAATGACACTTGTCTTGCTTCCACTTTTAAATCACCGGTGGCAGGGCTACCACTCTGGTCAAAATAAATGAAGTAAGGATTGAGACGGCTGTATGCGTTGTAAATGCTGAATACCCAATAGCCAGACACCTTTCGTTTCTTTTTTGGAACTGGAGTATAAGTAGCTGAAAGATCTATCCGGTGATATGCCTGCATACGATATTGATTCAACTTGCTGTATTCTTGTGTAAGCACACCGTTGATAATATAAAAACGTTCGGGCAATGTAATAGCATTGCCGGTACCATACACAAACACAGCGCCGAGTTTCCATTTCTTACTGGCTTCGTAATTAGTAACGATGGACATATCATGACGACGGTCAAACTTGGTCGGGTATTTTTCACCATCATTCAGGTCAGGAAATTTTCTCCATGTCCAGGATAAAGTATAACCAACCCATCCGGTAAACCGTCCTTTTAGTTTATTGATTAAAAATTCTGCGCCATAACTCCAGCCTTTGCCAAACACAAATTCATTTTCAGGATCATTTAAGCCCGGTGTGTAGCCTTCTTTATATTCCACTTGGTTCTGCATGTCTTTGTAATAAAGTTCAACTGATGTTTCGTATTTATTGTCAGCAAAATTTTTAAACACACCAGCTGAATACAACCAACTCAACTGTGGTTTTACAAGATAAGTACTCGGCACCCAAAGGTCAGTCGGTAAGGTGCTGCCGGAATTACTGACAAGATGTATGTACTGATAGTTTCTTGTCACCGCTGCCTTAACAGATGTTTCGTCGTTAATAGCATAGCGAATAGTGATGCGGGGTTCAAGACCACCATAGGTTTTTACAGTTTCAAAACTGTTGTAATTAGTACTGTCTAATTTGTTGCCATCAGCATCACGAATAAATTTTTTATACGGCCCCAACTGTGTAAAACTGCTCCAACGTAAACCATAATTCACTTTCCACTTCTCTCCTATTTCCCAATCATCTTGAATATAAACAGCTGATTCAGCAGCATACTTCAATCCTTCATTGTTTGGCTTAAAGATGATAGAATCCTGTCGACCACTTACCACATTAGGAGTAAACTTGTGATACGTCAGCAAACCGCCGAATTTTAATTTATGATTGGGCAAAGGGTAATAATCAAAATCAGTTTTAAATGTACCATCTTTTATACCTGAGTAAAGTCCTATTTCAAAACTTTCCTGTTTGGCATTAAACGAAAATTTGTAATCGTTATATACTAATGTAGTGTTGTTGAACAGGCGGCGGTTGAACACATGATTCCATCGCAGTGTTGCTGTTGAATTTCCCCAAGGAATATTTGTTTTAAAATTTCGTTTGGCATTATTAAAATCAAATACATCTCTTCCAAAGTAACCGCTAATGTACAAACGGTCTTTTTCGGAGAACCGATAATTGACTTTGGCATTCAAATCATAAAAATAATAACCCGAACCATAGAAGCTGCTGGTCTTTTTAATAAAAGGCTTCGCTAATGCATCTACATAAGTTCTGCGGGCAGAAATAATAAAGGAGGCTTTGTCTTTTTTTAGTGGCCCTTGTATGGAAAACCGGGAAGCAATGATACCAATGCCACCATCCATCTGTAGTTTATTAATGTTGCCGTCTTTCATCGTTACATCTACCACCGATGAAAGCCTTCCTCCGTATTGCGCAGGCATGCCGCCTTTTATCAGCGACACATTTTTGATAGCATCAGAATTAAAAATAGAAAAGAAACCAAAAAGATGACCTGTATTATATACCACCGCATCATCCAGCATAATTAAATTTTGGTCGGGTCCGCCACCACGAACATAAAAACCAGCATTACCTTCCCCAGCATTGCGAACACCGGGAAGCAATTGAATGGCTTTTAGCAAATCTACTTCTCCCATAAACGCAGGTATGTTCCGAATCTGGTTCATGGATAAATCAATCTTACCCATTTGCGCATTCTTAACATTACCATCCCGGCGTTTGCTATATACCACCACATCTGTCATAGCAGATGATTTAGAAAGAATATCAAAATTGAGAGATTGGTCAGTTTTTAAATCAATGGCTACTGATTTGCCGAGATAAGAAACATGAGAAACATTCAGTATATAATTTCCTTCATCGAGGGTAATAGAATAAAAACCATATTGATTACTTGCTACTCCTTTCGACTGACCATTTACAGCAACCGTGGCACCAATAATAGATTCGCCGGTAAGACTGTCTTTTACATAACCATTTAAAGTAAACCGATTGGTAGTAGCAGGACTTTGAGCAAATGCAGGATTCAGCCACAATATTATCAGAAAAACACAGAAGAATTTTTGCATAGAATTAATTACAAGCAGGCTGGCTTTTTTGTTTGTTTTCCAAAGATAATACAGGAATACGGATGACACCCAACAAACGGATAACCACGGATTTTTCTATTTCGCAGAAATCAGACTCTAACTTGCAAAAAACAATTAAATCTGTGTAAATCTGCCCCATCTGTGTCATCCGTGTGCCGTATTATAGCTAAATTTGCGCCTCATTTACATTATTATGCTGGCAGGATTTCAAAACGTAACATTCGAATTTGGCGCAAGAGCTATTGTGGAAGAATCAACCTGGCATATTCAGCCCGGTGAAAGAATTGGCTTGATTGGCTATAATGGCACTGGTAAGTCAACCTTGCTTAAATTGTTGGTAGGTGAATACCAACCTTCTGCCGGCACGGTGGAAAGAAGCCGCACCACTTCCATCGGCTACCTGCACCAAGATTTGCTGAGTTTTGATACCAACGACTCCATTTTGCAAGTGGCTCTCAGTGCTTTTGAAAAAGTGTTACAGTTGGAAAAAGAAATTGAGGAGCTTGGAATAGAATTGGAAAAAACCGGCGACGAAAAAACTTTGCATGATTACAGTGACAAACTGCATGAATTAGAAACCCTTGGCGGTTATAGCATCCATCATAGAACCGAAGAAGTGTTGCAAGGGTTAGGATTCCCGAATGAAGATTTGAAAAGACCGTACAAAGAATTCAGCGGTGGATGGAGAATGAGGGTGTTGCTGGCGAAAATGATTTTGCAACAACCTGACCTATTATTATTGGATGAACCTACCAACCACCTTGACCTTCCTTCCATCGAATGGTTAGAAAAATATTTGTTACATTATCAGGGTTCGGTGGTTATAGTGAGTCACGATAAATATTTTCTGAACCGGATGGTAACGAAGATTGTGGAAGTGTATCAACAACAGTTGCATATCTACAACGGCAACTATGATTATTATGAAAAGGAAAAAGCCATCCGTGTTGAAATGCAGCAGAAGGCTTATGAAAATCAGCAGGATTATATCCGCCAGAATGAAAGATTGGTAGAAAGGTTTCGGGCTAAAGCCAGCAAAGCTGCCATGGCACAAAGCATCATGAAAAAGCTGGATAAACTGGAACGCATAGAAGACTCAGAAATCGAACGTCCTAACATCCGCATCAATTTTAAGGTAGATAAAACACCGGGTAAAGTGCTGGTAGAATTAAAAAATGTTTCCAAGGCTTTTGGCGAAAATGTAATTATAGAAAATTCAACTATTGAAATAGACAGGGATGATAAAATTGCGTTGATTGGTGCGAATGGAAAAGGTAAATCAACCCTGCTGCGCATTATAGCCGGAGTAGAAAACTTTAGCCAGGGCGAAAGAAAATGGGGACATAATGTAGAAGAAAGTTTTTATGCGCAGCACCAGTTAGAAGCATTGAATGTTAACAACACTATTCTGGATGAAATGAAAGAATGTGGTAGTCAGATGAATGATTTGGAGCTACGGGGTCTGCTTGGCTGTTTTCTTTTTAGCGGTGATGATGCCGATAAGAAAATTAAAATTTTAAGTGGTGGAGAAAAAGCAAGAGTAGCATTGGCCAAAGTAATTGTTAGCAAAGCAAACTTCCTGATGCTGGATGAACCTACAAACCACTTGGACATGCACAGTTGCGACCTGCTGATTGATGCCCTTAGCAAATACCAGGGTAGTATGATATTGGTAAGCCATGATCGTTACTTTGTTTCAAAAACGGCTAATAAAATCTGGGAAATAGTTGACCATGAGATAAAAGAATTCAAAGGTGGCTATGAAGAATGGGTGGCCTGGAAAGAACGGATGACAAAACAGGAAGCGGAACTGAAAAAAGCACAAGGTGCAAAGGAGAAGGGACAAGTTACAAAAGATAAGGCACAAGGCATAAGGAGCAAGGAACAAGAAGAGCCGAAGAAAGCTGCACCTGTTATTCAAAAAAATATCCACACTGCCATAGACAAAGACGCAAAAAAAGAACTGCAACGGGTTCAAAAACAGTTTCAGCAAGTAGAAGAAAAAATTGCTGGACAGAATAAATTAAAAAGCGAACTGGAGGCTTCACTTTCCGACCCGGCAATTTATTCCGATAAAACAAAATTTCAACAGGCAGAGTCGGCTTACAAAAAAGCAAGCGATGACTTAGCTATTCTCAACGCCGAATACGAAAAAGTGTTTGAAAAAATTATGGAATTAGATAATAAATAAGCGATTTCGACGGGCAAATCAAGGACTTCATCGAAAAAAAAACATTTCACCCTTAAAACCTTAAATTGCTATTTAAAACAACGTACAAAATGAAAAAATTATTAAGCTCAATTATGTTTATGGGAGTTTTTGCACTGGCCATTAGTTTTAATGCCTGCAAAAAGAAAGTAAAAGATGCCGACATTAAGGCGGCAATTGAAACTGCATTGAAAGCTGACCCGATGTCTGCCAATACTATGGTATCTGTAGATAAAGGTGTAGCCACTATTACTGGTGAATGTAAAGATGAGTTGTGTAAAACACATTGTGCAGAAATGGTAAAAGGAATTAAAGGTGTTACCGAAGTAGTTAACAATTGTACCATAGCTCCAAAAATGGATGTTGTTGTAAATGCAGATGCTGAAGCTCTTACTAAAGGCTTAATGGATGCATTGAAAGATCATGCTGGTGTAAAATCTTCAGTTGTTGATGGTAAAATTGTTTTAACCGGTGAAATTGCAAAAGCAAAATGGGCTGCGTTAAAGAAAATGCTCGACAAATTAATGTCCAAAGGCTACGACCTGACCGGATTAACTATTAAATAAAATTTAAACTATTAACTATGTCTACGTCTATATCATTGCAGGATAAATATCAGGAATTGACAACTGCAGCTACCATCAGTGGTGTAGCAAATCTGCAGGTAAGAGAGCAGGAAGGTGTTTTATATATTGATGGAGAAGCACCAACTGGTGCCGTAAAAGATATGCTATGGGGTGTATATGATAAACTTGACCCTAATTATCTTTCAGGCGACCTAGTAATGAATGTAAATGTTGCTGCTTCAGCACCCGTTACTCAGGCAAAAGTAACAACAGAAAAATCCAACCTCAATATCCGCAAAGGCCCCGGTACCGACCAGCCCATTGTTGGTAAAGCAGCCCATCATGAAATTGTAACAGTGGTTAGTGAGACCAGCGAACAGTGGTGGCTAATAAGAACCGCAGATGGAGAAGAAGGGTATTCGTATGCACAATATTTAACGCCAGAAACACCTGTAGCTCCGGTAGCTCAGTAATATTTTACAATATTATAAAAAAAGTGCAGCCAAAAAGCTGCATTTTTTTTTGCTTTACACTTTCCTCCTATCTCAAAAAAAAATTATATACCAGCTATTGAGATGAAAAAATTATCAAAAAATTGTTAGCAGCCCACATTCGATAATATATTTTTTAAAAAAGTTGTACCTTTTATTATCTCAAACCAACCGTCATGAAGTCACAACTTTTTTTACTGGCTATGCTGTCATTTATTACTGCACTATTTGCCTTTCGGGTAAAGCAAATAGCTACAACAAAGTATTTAGCAGCTGACAACAAAAAATATATATTGAAAAAAATTGTTCGTTGCGGCCCAGATTGGAATGAAATTAAAGAATGGATAGATGAAACTGACATACCCCCTATTCCCGGTGCTGGCAGTTATAAATGGAAAATCAGTACCACTAATGACAGTGCCCAGTTTTATTTTAACCAGGGAATCAACATGTATTACAGCTTTCATATCATTGAAGCAATGGCCTCGTTTAAGAAAGCTGCAAGATTTGATCCCCGTTGCGCCATGCTGGAATGGGCGCAGGCATTAGCTTATGGCCCTAATATAAACGACATTGGGTATGCTGCTTCTCCTGAGGCACTGGCAGCTATCGGCAAGGCTGGTGAGTTTGCTGCAAACGGAACATCAAAAGAACAAATGCTCATCAGTGCACAAAGGGAACGTTATTCCGATGATTCAACTGAAAGCCGGGAAAAGCTCAATCAATTATATGTTGACAGGATGAAAGAAGTTTATAACGCATATCCACATGATGCAGATGTTGCCGCTTTATATGCAGATGCGCTGATGTTACAACATCCCTGGGATCTTTGGAAAACAGACGGAACTCCCAAACCTTGGACACCACTGATAAGAACTGTATTGGAAAAATTATTAATAAAAACTCCCCATCATCCTGGTGCCAATCATTATTACATTCATGTGATGGAGCCATCGCCGTATGCAGCTAAAGCATTACCAAGTGCAGATAGGTTGGGCAAACTAACACCGGGACTTTCCCATACTGTTCACATGCCTTCGCATATTTACCTGCGAACTGGTAATTACTCAAAGGGAGTTTTAGTTAATGAAGCTGCTGTAAACAGTTATAAAAAATCTATTCCTTTGTATGCACCTGTTACGAGTAATGATTTTCTCTATATCATACATAACCGGCATATGCAGACTAATAATGCTATGCTTGCTGGTCGTTCTGGCTATTCAACTTTATCTGCGAGGGAAACGGTAAAAAGTATTAAAAATGATTATCTGTCAATTCCCGGGGCCCTTGGCAATTATGTGCAATACATTTACATGACACCTGTATTGGTGGATGTCCGTTTCGGTAACTGGAGTCAATTGTTACTCAATCCACAGCCGGATGCATCACAAGTATATGGGAATATATTATATCGTTTTGGAAGAGGTATGGCACTGTCGCACCAATTCAAATATGCAGAAGCAAAGTATGAGCTGGAGCAACTACAACAGTTAATGAAAGACAGTAGTCTTGCCATTCCACTTTCACCCTTTTCAGCTGCCATTGATGGTGCTGTTATAGCAAATAATATTTTGTCTGGAACAATTGCATTGAAAGAAAAAAAATATGATGTTGCAATTGATGCATTTCAACAAGCTGTTATAGCTGAAGAAAATATGGTTTATAATGAACCAAGAGATTGGTTGTTGAATCCCAAACATTACTTGAGCAATGCGTATATCAAAGCTGGCAGGTTTGATGATGCCATAAAAATTTTGGAGAAAGATTTATTGAATAATAAGGAAAATGGCTGGGCATTATTTGGTATCTGGCAGGCATTAGCGGCACAAAAGAAAACAATAGCGGCAAATAAAGTACTGGTAAGGTTTAGAAAAGCATTTAATAAAGCTGATGTAAAACTTTATGGCCCAATTTTTTGACAACTGAAGAAAAACGTATCTGTCAGTAGATTTATTTTTTTTATTCAATCAGGTTCTTGCTTTTATAAAATCACTTACTAAATAACTAATCAGTTTACCACTAGTAGCATCTGTTCTTCCATCACTCAATCTTGTTGCTCCTTCACAGATGTGTAGGTAAGCCGGCTTGCTATCAGCCGCTGCAAATGATACATACTGCCTTGCATGAACCGGTGTAATGCCGACCGGTGTCATGGCACTGCTTAATGTATTTTGTATCACATCCAAATCAACATCAATTCCCGTTAGTGTATCTTCTGTAAAGCCAGTGGCATGAGAAACAGCTTGCATAAACGTTCTTTTCCCATGCACAAAAATATCTTCAAAAGTGATACAGTCAATAAAAGGATTATTGACAATATCTATCCATACATTTTGTGGCAAATAATTTTCATGCAAACCGATTACGCAATATTTCTGCAGATAACCATCTTCTTCTGCATAACGGAATGCATTACCACTATGCCGTCCTTCCATGGGGCGGTAATCGGCATGTGCATCTAAGTTGATACAATTAATTTGTGCCAACTGTATAACACCAGCCTTATGCCATCCTTTTGCAGCGCCTTTTATCAGCGGGTATGTATTATTATGTCCGCCACCGATAACAATTGGGATTTTACCGGCTTCTGTAATCATCTTTGTCAAGTGTTCCACTTCATCATCAATCGTATTTACTGCATGGCGATAGGCTTCTACTTTTTCTTCTTCACCTTTTGCCGTGTTATCAATAAGGTATTGCATGTCCCCAAAATCAAAATGGCCAATCAGTAGAACTTCGCCGCCATCAAAAAAATCATTACTCTGAATATTAAGCAGGCTTTGTAAAAAAGGAATCCATAATGTATCTGCACCACCAATACCATAATTGCCTTTAGCACCGAGGTCTTCGGGAATACCAAACAACACATATTTCGCAGCAGATTCTCTCAGTTTCTTTTCAATATCGCCGGCATCGTTTACTACTTTTAACTGCTCTCCTACTTTTGTTTCAAAGCGACGCAGTTTAGTTAGCGAAAGCACATCTTGTTTGTTATAAATTTTCAGGTGACGCATAGCACTTAGTTTTGATTCGCTGACAAGTGGCTTTGTTTCTATGTTTTCCATCAATCGTTTTTTTAATATTAATTACTAAAAATACAAGTTTACCGCAGAGTCGCAAAGACGCAGGGGAATACAATTTCATTTATTAATCTCAAAAACGCTTCACCTGAATTCTATTTATATTTTTTTTATTGTTACTTGTTGCCATTCTCTGCGCCTCCCCGCCTCTGCGGTTATATTCTTTCCCTACACTCCTATCTTCTCGTTCACCACATTCAGAATCTCCTTTTCTAAAGCTATGGTTTTGTTCTCAATTTCCCTACCCCTGTTCAATACATCTGTCACAAAAATTTTATCCTCGCAACCGCTGGCATTGATGCGGACATTCATAAAGGCTCCCATCACCGCAGTTCTGGCGCATAAAGCTCCCACCCCTGCATCCGACACAGAATTAGGATTCCCGTTTTCTGCCATTGCTTTTATTACTTCCATACTATCGTAAGAAGCCTGCATCACTTTAAACGGGATTTCAATAGCAAATTTGGTAGACTCCTGTATGGCTTTGCTGCGTATGGCCATTTCTTCTTCGGTTGATTTGGGCAAACCAAAAGCTACCATTATTAGGTTAAAGGCTTTAGTATCGGCATCTACCAATTTTATAAGTTCATTTTTATACTGCTCTCCTTTTTCTGCCCAATTACTGAATTCCTCCCATCTGTTATCCCAACCTTTTTTATGAGCAGAAAGATTCGCCACCATTGTTGCCAGTGATACACCTAATGCACCCACATAAGCCGAAATAGAACCACCTCCGGGTGCCGGACTTTCACTCGCCGTTTCATCAGCAAAGTCGCTTAGTGTCATATTCACCAACTTACTGTCAGCTTTATTTTTCAATAAATATTCAATCACTCTTTCTTCCGGTTTAAAAGGCCCGAGTTCCTCCAGCCCCATTGACTTCACGGCAATCTTTATTAATTCTTTTTCTGACACACCAGTTGACCGTTGTTGTTTTTGCAGAAAATATTTTCCGGCATCTGTTAATGATTTTAAAGGAACTAATCCAACTAATTCACTTCCCGTAACTCTTATGCCTCTTGCATCTGCTTTTTTACATACTTCATCAAATGCAATATGCACTGGTACGGTGTTGATATTAGTAAGGTTCATGGAGATTTGTGCCACACCATACTCTTCAATATACCAGCCGATAGCTTTTACTGATTTCAACGTACCGGGTTTATTTACTTTCAACCCTTCTGAGCCTGCCGAAGAATCTATCACATTTCTTCCCGCTTCTCTTACATCAAAGGCAATAGCGTTGGCTCTTCTTGTTGAGGTGGTATTAAGATTAATATTATACGCCACTAAAAAATCTCTGGCTCCGATAACAGTGCCGCCACGTTTAGCATCAAACTCTGCCGGGCCAAAATCCGGTTTCCATTCCGGTTGCTTTATTTTTTTGAAAAAGCCTTCATATTCTCCGGCTCGTATTACCGATAAATTGTTACGGCTTTTATCAGGCTGTGCCGCTTCGTATAGATAAGTGGGTATGTGCAATTCGGTTCCTACTCTTTCTGCCAATCGCTGTGCAAACTTTGCAGTTTCTTCCATCGAGATATTGGCAATTGGAATCAGTGGACAAACATCAGTAGCACCCATTCTGGGATGTTCCCCGCTGTGGCGGGTCATATCAATTAGTTCGCCTGCTTTTTTGATAGCAAGGAATGCTGCTTCAATAACGGCTTCGGGATTGCCGACAAATGTTACCACAGTTCTGTTAGTTGCTTTACCGGGGTCAACATTTAATAACCGCACCCCTTCTACTGTTTCTACCTGGTCAGTTATTTGTTTGATGATGTTTAGGTCAACTCCTTCACTGAAGTTGGGAACACATTCGATGATTGGTTGCATAGTTATCTTTTTTGCAGAACGGCAAAATAAGACTTATTGCTGAGAGATAAATCCGGCTATTTTCCGAGTGGTTTATATACTGGTTCAGGTACTTTCTTCGGTGCAAAAAAAAATGCCCCCGGATGTTTCCAGAAAAAATTTCCCAATATTCGGAAGAAACGGGGATACTGTGCAAATCGAATGCCCCTTGATTTTACCGCTACTAAAAAAGCCAGGAAAAAACTGACAAGAAAATTGAGGAAGCCAATACATAATACGCCGCCAAATACAGCCAGCATAAAATAAGGCGGAATGTTTTCCAACCCTAACCCATACACACCGATTGCCGTATTACCCGCAGAGATGGTAATATGCCGAATATCGAAAGGTAAACCAAGCATTTTTCCAAGAATACCAGCAAAACCGAGAAAAAATCCTAATGCAATGTTCCCAACCAGTGCACCGAAATTTCTTTCTATCCAGTTAGCCATTCTATCCAATCGTTTGGGCGACATAGAAAGTTTTAATGCGGGATGTTTTTTCAACCGTTCCTTAATTTGTCCGTAACGGATTTTATTTTGCCAGTAACCAGCAATAATGCCGCTTGCAAACAAAAAGAAACCAGTAAAGCAGGCATACAACAAGGATAAGCTGCGCCAAGGATGCTGATCTTTTAGCATTTTCATGGCGGCACCGCCTTCGGCAATTTTTTGATGAAATAAAACATCATATCCCCAGGCGAGTAAAAAAGTAACGGGGAAAACAATAATAAGGTTTCCAAAGAAAGATGCAATCTGACTGCGGGATATTTTGGCGATTGTTGCAGCCAGGTTACCCAAATCCGGTTCGCTGTGTTTTTTTGTATCTAATGAGCCAGCTACAGCACTTGCCGTAAAGGCCGGTTGTTTGGTTGCCAGTGTTGATCCAGTATTTTCTATCAGTATAAATCCAATGCTATAATTGACACTATAAAGAAAACCTAAGGGTACTGGCGCCACTTTTAATTTACCAATCAGATTTTTAATAATAGCAACAAAACAGATAATCAATCCGCCCCACATGG
>JANORJ010000097.1:0-9584 GCA_031415255.1 Chitinophagaceae bacterium
GGATGAGTTGGAAAATAGGAATAAGAAACGGTGATACGGAAACAGCAGAAAGAGTACGACAGAAAAAACAGATGCCGGAAATCCTTCTAATCACTCCTGAAAGTTTGCACTTGCTATTGGCACAAAAAGGGTATGCGGAAATATTCAGACCGTTGAAAATAATTGCAGTAGATGAATGGCATGAATTGCTGGGAAGCAAAAGAGGTGTTCAGGTAGAGTTAGCAATTTCCAGGTTAGTCGGGAGTCGGGAGTCAGAAGTCAGGAGCCAGGAAAAAGCAAGATCCGACTCAAGACTCACTACTCATAACTCAGGACTTGGCATATGGGGTATTTCTGCTACTATTGGAAACCTTGACGAAGCAAAAGAAGTGTTGTTATCTCCATTGAAAAAAGAAGGAGTGATAATTAAAGCCAATTTGCAAAAAAAGATAGAAGTTGAATCCATCATTCCGGATGAAATAGAAAAATATCCATGGGCCGGTCATCTTGGTATTAAACTAGCACATAAAATTATTCCCATTATTCAGCAAAGCAGAACAACACTCATCTTCATCAATACAAGAGGCATGAGTGAAACATGGTATCAAACACTGCTGAATGTGTGTCCTGAACTAGCCGGTTCCATTGCTTTACATCATAGTTCTATTGACAGGGAACTGCGAACATGGATTGAAGACAATCTACATTCCGGAAATTTAAAAGCAGTTGTATGTACTGCCAGTCTTGATTTGGGTGTTGACTTTCGACCAGTAGAAACGGTAATACAGGTTGGCTCACCAAAAGGTGTTGCCCGTTTTTTGCAAAGGGCGGGCAGAAGTGGCCACAGCCCGGATGCAGTAAGTAAAATTTATTTTCTACCCACTCATTCATTAGAATTAATGGAAGCCGCTGCCTTGAAATCTGCAATGAAGGAAAATTCAATTGAAAGCCGTCCACCAATGATGCTTTGTTATGATGTGCTGTTACAATATTTGAATACGATTGCCATTTCTGATGGCTTCCTACCTGATGAAACGTATCAGGAAATTGTTGCCACACATTGTTATCGGGATTTGACAAAAGAAGAATGGCAACAAATACTTCATTTTATTACCGAAGGTGGCGATGCCATGCACCAATATGATGATTTTAAAAAAGTAGAATTAGAAAATGGTCTATATAAAATTAATAGCCGCAAAGTGGCCATGCGCCACCGGATGCACATCGGCACTATTGTAAGCGATTCTATGCTGAAAGTAAAGTTTATGACCGGTGGTTATATTGGTGTGATTGAAGAATATTTTATTTCAAGATTAGAACCTGGCGATGTGTTTACCCTGGCAGGCAGAAATCTGGAATTTATACTGATAAAAGACATGACTGCTTTGGTAAAAAAATCAAATGCAAAAAAATCAATGGTGCCAAGTTGGAATGGTGGCCGGATGCCGCTGAGTGCTAATTTGGGTAAGAAGCTAAGAGAACAGTTGGCAATCGGCAGCCTGCAGTCAGCAGCCGGTTACCGCCACGCTGCCATAGAGCTTGAAGTGTTACAACCTCTTTTTGATTTACAACGGCAGCTCTCACATGTTCCAAAAGAAAATGAATTATTGATTGAACATATTGAAACGAAGGATGGGTTTCACTTATTTGTCTATCCGTTTGAAGGAAGATTAGTGCATGAAGCGATGGCTGCCATACTGGCTTATCGTATCAGCCGCAACACTCCTATCACCTTTTCATTCGCTATGAATGATTATGGGTTTGAATTATTGAGTGACCAGCCCATTCCGGTTGACGACACAAATGTTTATGAATTATTTTCTCCTGTTGACTTGCTACTTGATATTCAAAGAAGTGTAAATAGTACAGAGATGGCGAAAAGAAAATTCAGGGATGTGGCTGTTATAGGCGGACTTATTTTTCAGGGCATGCCGGGAGAAAAGAAGAAAGCAAGGCATTTGCAATCATCAGCCTCCCTTCTTTTTAAAGTGTTTAGCGAATACGACCAACATAATTTATTACTGCGGCAGGCATACCAGGAAGTGCTTGACCAGCAAATGGAAGAAGTGCGTCTTCGGGATATGTTGGAAAGAATACAGCAATCAAAAATCATTATCACTTTTCCCCAGCAACTAACTCCATTCTGCTTTCCTATAAAAGTGGACAGCATGCGAGAAGATTTATCGTCAGAAAAATTAGAAGACCGAGTGAGAAAAATGCAGCAACAACTAATCACTGATTAAAGGATTATTAATTTGATTTCACGGATTTTAATTACCCCAAACTACAGAATTAGTACATTGCCTGAAAGGTGAATTTCTACAGAAAGAAAAATCTGTGCTAATCCTTTCCAATCAGTGTCATCCATGTTTATCTTTACTCACTTTCTATGCAAAACCCTGTTCCCCATATTATCTGCAATAACACTTTCTGGGTTTCGCCGGAACGTAGCCTTTTTTGGGAGGAAGAGAATACTCTCATCATAGCAGATATGCATCTCGGCAAAAGCGGCCATTTCAGAAAAGCCGGCATTGCCATTCCGCAAAGTCTTTATAAGGCAGATCTGCAGCGGCTGATGGCATCTTTATATTTGTGCAAGGCAGAGAGATTAATTATTGTTGGTGATTTTACACACAGTACCATCAATAAGGAAATGGATTTATTTATGAAATGGCGTAAAGATTTTTCATTGTTGCAAATTGATCTGGTAAAAGGCAATCATGATATTTTGAATAACCAATGGTATGCAGCAGCCAATATCAATTTTCATGAATGGGAGTTATTAATAAACGGTTTCTTATTCCGGCACGAAGATAAAAGGATTAAACCCCATGAGATACCCGGGCTGCTTTACACTTTTGTTGGCCATGTGCATCCCGGCTTCACCATAAAGGGGCAGGGTCGTCAATCGTTGCGATTTCCCTGTTTTTACTTTGCAAAGGAGCATTGTATCCTTCCAGCATTCAGCAAGTTTACAGGAACGTATAAAGTAAAACCACAAAAAGGTGAAACCGTCTATGCCATTACCGGTTCAGAAATAATGAAAATTAATTGAGAGTCTTCGTTAACGCTTTTTGCGCAGCTGATTATAATCTAAGAAATAAATAAACTTTACCGTAAGTTCATTACCATGACGAAGGTCAAACACTTCATTTAGATTATGCAGGTAAGAATTTTTTGTGGTAGAAAACGGAACATATTCTTCATCCCCCAACCAGTTTTTATATCCAACAATTAAACGACTACCAAGACGAAAATCCCAGGTAAGAAATGCATCGAGGTTAAAAATATTAATATTCTCATCCCAATTATTTATGAAAGCCCTATTGGTAAGTTTGCCCTTACTATCTGCATTGTGAAAACTAAGATATTTTACTTCATTCCAATAATGCCTTGCTCTTACAGTTAAATTCAAGCGGGGAGTAAAATTATAAATACCAGACAAAATACTTGTGGTAGTTTTTACATCTCTGAATCCAGCAATAGGTTCGCCATTTGTTTCCCTAATAAATGCAAATCCAAGATTATTAGTTTCCTTGTTTGCGTCAAATTGCAGATCAAGTGTAAATTTATTACTAAAGCGGTACCGCAATCCTGTACCAGCAGCATAATAAGTATTGTCAAATTTTGGAGCCCTGGCAAAAGCTCCACCAAACCTTACATATAATTTTTTGCGGCTATCAGTACTTCCGCTTAAGTCAATACCATAATTTAATGGATAATTAATAAAACTGCCATCAGTCCGTAATTCAAAATAATCGTGGTTAGAAGGAGTAAGCTGTGCTTTTACAGAAACGTCCCAGAAATTTTTAAATATCCCGAAAGCACTGCCTGATAAATCATACTTTCCGTATGCATATGGTTTATACAAATACGTAAGTTTGTTGTCTAACGAATAACTGTATTGAATAAAATTACCTGTTGGTTTATACTGGTTATAACTTACGTTGGCTCTGTAAGTAACTTCATTTGCGGCAGGCAAGATGGCTAAATCATTTGGATCGTAATTTTTTGATTCTACATTAGCAAGACCATAATACCTCCAGTTACCACTTACTTTTCCAAATTTCAATGTAGTATTAAATCCATCATAAGGATTCACACCCCATATTTTGCTGTACCGGGCTGTTCCATTTAGTGCATGGGTATTCGTTTTATTATACAAAGCCAAATCCAGCGCTGTCACATTTGCATCCCTTCCACTACCATTACGCATCACATTGGTGTTGGTTAAGGAAATGGACGATCTGCCTTTCAATGCCTGATCAAGAACAATGATATTATAATTAGTAAGCTGCGATGTTCTTATCATTGAATCTTTGCCTGAAATACGGTTATGAATTTTTGCATCCATCGGCGCCGCTATCGCATTGAATATACCTATACCTAATTTATTTTTATTGCGACCTGAAAATTTTGTAGCATTATATAACTGTGTAGTTGAAGGATTTCTTACAATATTCCAATCTGTATTACCAGCAACAAAGTTTCTTACACCGTTATAACCCGATGGAGTAGCACCTATTCGTCTTGAATAAAACAAGTTTGCCTTATTAAAAATTTCAGTTCCTTCTGTAAAAAACTGACGGTTCTCCTGAAATTTTATTTCAAAGGGTGATAAATTATTTACAACATTATCAGAAACCACTTGTCCAAAGTCGGGTATCAGTGTTGCATCTAATGTAAAACTTTCATTCACCCCATACTTAACATCCATCCCACCACTGCGGAGCCACATATTGGAAAAGCCATTTGGTTGCGGAGAACTTCTGTATCCGGTGGAGACATAAGGAGAAAAACTAAGACGAAGCGGAGGCTGTAGGTCTTTTAAACCGGTATAATTTCCAAACTGGTTTACAAAACCATTTTCTTCGGGTTTATACGTATTCCAAAAACAACTTTCATTGGTTCTTCTTATCAACCGTTGAAACTGCAGACCCCAGTCCTGTAAATCCTTTTTTGCAAAGCGTAAAGAGATATAAGGAATTTTCATCTCTACACTCCAGCCGTCTTTTTGCATTTGTACTTTACTTTCCCAAACGGCATCCCAAGTCTTATCACCAAAATCACCAAATCCACTAGTACTACCCAAGTTGGCTCCCAGCTTAGCGTCGGATTGCACATTAGCTGATGTAACTACAAACTGAAAACCATTCTGGTCATCGTTGTATGTATCAAAAAAAACGGAGAAGTAGTCAACATCTTTTAATTGCTCTACATCCCGTGCAGTTATTTGTTTTCTAATAAGTAAAGGGTCATCGTGCATGTAAGCACCAACATAAATGGCAGTATTATCGTACAATACTTTAATGGTTGTTTTTTGAGAAGCTGGCTGACCCGCAGCAGGGTAGTTTTGAACAAAATCTGTAGCCACCGGCACATTTACCCAAGCAGCATCATCTAGATTACCATCAATCTTTGGCGATCGGGTGGTCTTTGTCGCCTGTAATGATTTTTCCTGGCAAAAAAGGGAAATACCATAAAGCAAAAACAAGGGTAAGCAGATAATTTTTCTCAATGTCATTTTCTGACTTTAGCAGTCAGCAAATATAAAAAACAGAACCCAAGGCAGGAAAGTAACCGTACAAAAAATGCAAAAAAAGGGATAAAATACCGTGAAAATGACCTAATTCATCCTCTTTTTTAATGAAGTTACCTGCTCCTGCAGGTCAGAAACGATGTTGGTAAGCTGACCCATATCCCACCGTTGCAACGTATTGGCTTTAGAAATTACCATTTGAGCCTGCCACATTTCCAGAATTTCGTCAGCATTTACAGTATATGGATGAAAGGATGGATTGTCACTAACTAAGGTCAACTTGTTCTTTTGGCGGCCATTTTTTTGCACTCTTTTGTAAACAACGCCTTCATTGCGGGACACAACAATACAAGCAACATTATTTTTAATTTCTTCCAGATTATCTACTTTTTCTCCCACTATTACCGAGCCGCTGGGAGTGGGCAGCATGGAGTCGCCAATAATTTCAAAAGCCCGGTAGTTGCCACCCGAAAGCATGGGCAATGTAAAGGTGTTGAGCTCATCTACAAACTCAGGGTCGGCGTATCCGGCTAGGTATCCGGCGGCAGCTTTTACGGGTACAAACGGTATATCCGTCCGGCCCGCCACCAGTTTCATAGCCCGGCGCTTGGCCATGTAATTACTTTTATTATCGCTTAAATCCTTTCGAAGAATATCATCTAATGTAAGCTTGAACATATCACACACTACTTCCAGCACATCTATCCGCGGCTCTGCTCTTTCTTCTTCATAAGCTCCCAACAGGGAACGTTTGATGCGCAGTTTGTTTGCAAATTCTTCCTGCGTCCAGCCACGAAGTTTGCGGAGATATTTCATGTTTTGATTGGAGATTGCCATAGCCAACTAATTTAGTTAGCTGCAAAATACTAATAATTTTAGATATTCAAAATTTTTAGCCACAATTTTTCGCAAACCGACCCGAAAAATACAAGCCACAGATTACACAGAGTAACACGGATTAAATTAATAACGACAACAAATACAACATTATACCTAGTGAATAATAAAAAAGTGATGTCGTAGCTTTCCGTTTGGATAACCCGGAAAAAACAAGGATTTTTGTATCCACATGATAAAAAAATTAAAAACCAGTCCTACTAAAAAATCTTCTCCCAAAAAGAAATCGGCAAGAGTTGTAGAAAAAGAAAAGCCGGTTATTCTTATCACCAACGACGACGGTGTTACTGCTCCCGGCATTATGAACCTGGTAGAAGCGGTAAAAGATTTAGGAAAAATAGTGGTGGTAGCCCCTGATAAACCACAGTCCGGCATGGGTCATGCCATCACCATTGGTCAGCCATTAAGGTTGCATAAACTTCATTCAATTGATAATGTAGAAACATGGTCCTGCACCGGCACACCAGTTGATTGTGTAAAGTTGGCCGTTGACAAAGTATTGCATCGCAAACCAGATATTTGTCTCAGTGGTATTAATCATGGTGCCAATCATAGTATCAATGTAATTTATTCAGGCACTATGTCTGCAGCAGTAGAAGCAGCTATTGAAAGTATTCCATCCGTTGGTTTTTCATTGCTCGATTATCGCATAGATGCAGACTTTACAGGAGCCAGAAAATACGTTCGCCTTATTGTAGAAAAAATGCTGACAACAAAATTGGATAATCATACGGTATTAAATGTAAACATACCCGCCGTTGCACCGGAGTTGCTAAAAGGATTTAAAATCTGCAAACAGGCTTATGCTAAATACGAAGAAGATTTTATAGAACGTAACGATCCGCATGGTCGCCACTATTACTGGCTTACCGGCGAATTTGTAAATTTTGATAAAGGAAAAGACACCGATGTGTGGGCATTAGCCAATAATTATGTAAGTGTGGTACCTGTACAATTTGATTTGACGAATTACGTTTTAAAAGCCAAATTGGAAAAACTCTGGAAATGAGAAATTAATTGAACAAGACCTTACCATAAAATTAACCACTACATGTTTTTAGCAAAAGATAACCTCCGGCTTGGACTACTACTCGGTCTTATCGGCCCGTTAATTGGTCTGATAATAGTTTACTTTATAAAATTTCCGTCGTTTAGTTTCAAAGAATTTCTAGATTATTTTATGCACGATAATAAAGTAATAACCAACGTCGGCACCTTTTCGTTACTGGCCAATGCACTTCTATTTGCCATTTATGTACACTTTGACAAAGTACAAACCTTCAAAGGAATTTTTATTATCACTCTTTTTTACGGTATCGGTATTTTAGTACTGAAACTTTTTAATTAAGCAATACAAATGATTTGCCCAGTGACATTACTACTATGCCCCCCTCCCCTAAAGGGGCGTTTGGTTGCGTGGTGCTCTTCATCGTTAAGTAATTCTATTCAGCTTGTGCAGGTTCTTCATTCACCATTCACTATTCACCATTCACTATGAAATACTACATCATAGCCGGTGAAGCTTCGGGTGATTTACATGGCTCCAATCTTATCAGAGAATTAAAAAAACTGGATGCATCCGCAACATTTCGCTGCTGGGGTGGCGATAAAATGCAGGAAGCCGGTGGCGAATTAATAAAACATTACCGGGAACTTGCCTTCATGGGCTTTGCCGAAGTACTAATGAACCTGCGTACTATTTTCCGTAATCTAAAGTTTTGCAAACAAGATATTCTGGAACACAAACCATCTGCACTCATCTTAATTGACTACCCTGGTTTCAATCTTCGCATTGCCAAATGGGCAAAGCAACAAGGAATAAAAGTTATTTACTACATCTCACCACAAGTGTGGGCTTGGAAAGAAGGCCGAGTAAAAACAATGAAGCAGTGCATTGATAAAATGCTGGTCATTCTTCCATTCGAAAAAGAGTACTATAAAAATAAATGGAATTGGGAGGTAGAATATGTGGG
The DNA here is from genome assembly GCA_031415255.1 of Chitinophagaceae bacterium. Lineage (GTDB taxonomy): Bacteria > Bacteroidota > Bacteroidia > Chitinophagales > Chitinophagaceae > JJ008. The sequence goes on from JANORJ010000097.1 coordinate 8,389, forward strand.
ACATCCTTTAGCAGAAGTAATACAAAGGCACAAAGCACAAGGCACAAGCCAGGAATTTTTCGACAAACCAATTGTTGCATTACTTCCCGGAAGCCGGAAGCAGGAAATACTAAAGAAACTTCCTATTATGCTGGAAGTAAGTAAAGCATATCCCTCCTATCAGTTTATTGTTGCCAAAGCACCAGGGTTGGATGAACAGTTTTATGACAACTTGCTAAAACCTTTTTCCAATGTTTCGTATGTACAAAACAAAACCTATGATTTGCTGATGCAGTCAAAAGCAGCGTTGGTAACATCAGGTACGGCCACATTGGAAACAGCACTGTTCGCCGTGCCAGAAGTAGTTTGCTATAAAGGTTCATGGCTTAGCTACCAGATTGGCAGCCGGTTGGTAAAAGTAAAATATATAGCTCTTGTCAATCTTATAATGGATAAGTTAGTAGTAAAAGAATTGATTCAGAATAAACTCACCGTTGAAAATCTTCAAACAGAATTAGAAGAGTTGTTAAACAACGAAGAAAGAAAACAACAATTGCAAAAGGAATATGCAGCCCTTACACAAATACTGAGTGAAGGTGGCAATGCTTCTGAAAAAGCCGCTGCTTCTATCAATAGTTTTCTTAACGCAGCAACTTAATAGCCAGAATAATCAGGCAGAGCAAAAACACAAAAATGCTAATGCGGTTAATGCCGTGCATATACCCAATCCATTTATCCTTCGGCCGGTTTGGGTCTTTCTTTTTCAGGTAGAGGTATTCAGATATTTGTTTCCAGACTCCCATAAAACGTAAAGTTATAGTCTCATAACAACAGTTTTCATTTGAAAAAGTTCCCTGATAAGAAATGATTAATAAGAAGTCATTACATCAGTTTGCAGGAACCTGCGAATCCCCTATTTTTGCTGCCCCGCAAAGGGGGTTTAGCTCAGCTGGCTAGAGCGTTTGCATGGCATGCAAAAGGTCATCGGTTCGACTCCGTTAACCTCCACAATAAACCCGTCTCGTTTTGAACGAGGCGGTTTTTTTATGACTTCTTTTTATGTTTATATAATCTATAGCCACTTTTTGGATAAATACTATGTGGGTTACTCAATTGACTTAGAAAAGAGATTGACTGAACACAATAGTGGTATTTCCACATACACATCAAAAGCAAATGACTGGAAACTTAAATGGTCTAAACTATTTTTAAGCCGA
>JANORJ010000098.1:0-1694 GCA_031415255.1 Chitinophagaceae bacterium
TTCCACATCAAAAATGTCATCATTGTTCAGTCCATACAATCGTATTTCGCTGGTAACAGAAGGTGTAAACACCCTGTTGTACATAATAAAACTGGTATCATTATTTCTTGAAATGGCATATACCCTTACCTGCAAACCTTCTCCATAGTTACTTACTTTAAAATATTCTCTCAGGTTGCTACCTACCACATTTACCTTTTGAGAAATAAATTTATAGTACTTCAAAGCTTCGGCTGGCAGTACATTGCGGCGGCTGATTAATTTGCTAATAATTTTTTCGCCGTCAATGGCAAAAATTTCAGGGGGTAATTTTTTAACAGCGTTTCTTATCACAGAATCGGAGAGGCTTTGCTGAAAATCAGCCACAGTTTTTTTCCATTCACCTTCACCCAGATTGGTAAGAAAAAGGCGATCAAAATCCCTGGCGGTGTATCCCAACCAGTTCACTTTTGGAATGTTTGATCGAAAACCTTTTAAAAATGGCATAGCCCGGCCACTTACCGCTTTTAGCACAGCACCGTCGGAATAAAAGAAAGCCTGATCCCTGTCTCTTGGAATGGGATAGTAAACTTTTCCTTTGCCGGTATCTATATTGCCCCATCTCCATTGATCGAAATGGCGGTCAAAATCACCGGTAATGATATCTAGTAACCGTGCCCGTAGCACCATTTGCTGATCGGGTAGATGGTCATTTTCGTCGAGCATTTTATCTAATAGCTTTGCAGTAGTTTTTGTATCTGTTCCATCTATTGTTGCATGCTTTTCTTCCAGCATACACACATTGTTGGCAAATAGCGGCCTCCAATAACCAAGTGCCGGATCGTCAGGAACAAAAAATAATTCCGGTTTTGGAACAATTAGATTTAAAGGCTTTGCCAGTGCCGGAAAAACAAGTGCACCATAGGGATGAGATGCGGAGCTTAATTCTGTTATCAGGTTTTCTGCAAGGGAACCTCTGAAGGCTTCAGGAATGGCTTTTGTTGAACTTTTATTTAAACTTCGCAGCACCCATTCCTTACCTTTTTTATCTATCAGCCGTAATGATTTTGTTTGAGTGCCACCGCCCATTCCGTCAATCTTCATTCCGCCCTTTTCTTTACTTAAATTAAACACCTTCATGTTTACCGGCGCCGACCATTCCTGCCGGTAGTTTTGCCCCATAAAAAATTTCTTCATTCCTTTTATTACTGGAAAATCTTTACTGGCAGCAATAGTAAAAGTGTCTTTGTATTTCAAAAAAGGGTCCTCTACAATATGTGCATTGGTATCTAATGCAGCTTCAGGTAAGGAAGAGAAATTGAGCATGTTGGCCGTATAATCTTTTTCACTCCTGAACTGTCTGCTGATACGGTGTAGAAGGAAAGAGTTACGTTTTTATTTTTAGATACTTCCATCACTGAAAAACCGGTGGTAGAATTGTTATATAAACTGTTCTTCGGTTGTGAAGTTCTGTTTTGTTTACAACCACCTCCGCTAACTATATAATTATAATTGCTGTCTTTAATATGCTGCAGATTATGATCGTGGCCGGATACAAACACTACGTTGGGAGCAGCTTTTACGGCAGCTGATATTTCGCTAACCATGTTGGCGTAAACAGGGTGTTTCAAATCCTGCGGGGTGCCAAACATACTTCTGGCAATAGGATAGATGGAACCTATAATGGGCAGCGGGATGTATAGGTTCTTTTTCAT
>JANORJ010000099.1:0-1680 GCA_031415255.1 Chitinophagaceae bacterium
TCCATTTGTTTACGGCAGTATCTATTCCAGAAAGGGCGAGTATCTGAAGGCCATTCAGTATTATCGGTGGGGTATGGAATTAGGGGTTCAGGAAAACAAAAATATTGGCATTATGAACAACGCATATGGGTTAGCCAATACATTTAAAAAAATAAAAAATCCAGATTCAGGCATCTACTATGCCAACAAAGTAATGGAGGTAAGCAGATACGCAAAATACCCCCAAGTGCAACTGGAAACGTTAACCTTACTGGCGGATGTGTACAAGGGAAAAAACAACGCTGATAGTACGGCCAAATACTTTGAATTGGCGCTGGCAATGAAAGATAGCCTGTTCAGCCGAGATAAAGTTTTAGAAATGCAAGATCAGACGTTTAATGAACAAGTACGTCAGCAGGATCTGCAGGAAGCTGAACAAAAACGCCTGTACCAGTATAGAATGTATACACTGTTGGCCGGACTGGGTGTTTTAGCAATCATTGCGTTGCTGCTATACCGCAACAACCAACACAAACAAAAAGCATCCCTTAAAATTGAAAAAGCGTATGAAGAATTAAAATCCACTCAAGCTCAATTAATACAATCCGAAAAAATGGCTTCGCTGGGCGAACTCACTGCTGGTATAGCCCATGAAATTCAAAACCCATTAAACTTCGTCAATAATTTTAGTGAAGTAAATAAAGAACTGATTGATGAGATGCAGGTGGAAATGGCTAAAGGAACCCTGGAAGATGCTAAGGCCATTTCAAATGATATTAAAGAAAACGAACAAAAAATAAATCATCACGGAAAAAGAGCTGATGCCATTGTAAAAGGAATGCTGCAACATTCACAATTAAGCAGCGGACAAAAAGAACCAACTGATATCAATAAACTGGCAGGGGAATATTTACGGTTGGCTTACCAGGGCCTTCGGGCAAAAGACAAATCATTTAATGCAACATTGCAAACTGATTTTGATGAAAGTATTGGCAACATCAATATCATTCCGCAGGATATCGGACGGGTTGTTCTGAATTTAATTAATAATTCATTTTATGCAGTAGATGAAAAGAAGAAGTCGGGAGTAGAAAATTATGAACCAACTGTTTCGGTCATTACAAAAAGGATAAATGACAAGATTGAAATAAAAGTGAGCGATAATGGCAATGGCATTCCTAAAAAAGTACTGGATAAAATCTTTCACCCTTTCTTCACTACCAAGCCCACCGGACAGGGAACAGGTTTGGGTTTATCCTTGGCGTATGATATTATTAAAGCACATGGGGGCGAATTAAAAGTGGAAACAAAAGAGGGAGAAGGATGTGAGTTTACTATTCTATTTCCCATACATAATTTCCTTTCATTTGATTAAAAAATTTCGCATTTCACGAAAAAATTTTACATTTGCGCAGAAAGCAACGTGATTGTAAAAACGAAGATATTTTAGAATGGTTATTATTACAAAAGGTACTATTCATGCATTTACGAAGAAACACCCCAATGCCCTTATTCCGCTGAATGAATGGTATGATAAATCAAAAGAGGCGAATTGGCGTAAATTTTCTGAAGTAAAATTAACTTTTAATTCAGCAGATTCAATAGGAAACGACAGGTATGTATTTGATATAGGTGGTAATAATTTCAGGATAATAGCGATGGTACACTTTAATATCCGTACGGTTTATATAAGAGCAATTT
>JANORJ010000100.1:0-2644 GCA_031415255.1 Chitinophagaceae bacterium
CTGAAATGCAATCGGCATCTACAGAAAACGGTTGGGATGTACAAAGCGGCTATGCCCCATTTGAAAGTGAAGGCACTAAAGGAGTTGTTGTATTAGCAACCTCAAGCGGTTTTGAGAAAATGGTAAATCTTATTATACTTACCAATACAGATGTGTATGAAAAAGACATGACGGCTTTTATGGAATCAATCAGTCTAAAAAAACCTGCCAGTGCAACGGGTCAAATAAATAAGCCGGTTACAAACCCAGTAAAACCTAAGCAAACAAAGACAACAGCAAAATCAGATGGGTTTGCATTCACCACCACCAATTTTGATGATGGGTGGACAAGTACCGTTCAGGAAGATTGGGTAGAAGTAATGAAGGGTAATATTAAAGTGCTGATACATTATCCAAACAAAAATGCGGATACATACAATAGTGTATTAATGGATGGATTAAAAAATGCCTGGAATGTTTTAGTAGCACCAAAATACAGCAGTGCAAGTAATTTTGAATTTAAACCAATCACCGGCTGGCAATCCATTGAATTTGCAGAAGCGGACATGGTTGAAAAAAATACCGGCAACAAAGTTCATGTAGTTCTTTTTAAAATGAATTACTCCAATGGAAGCGGAAGATATTTAGAATTCATTACTACGAATAAACAAGCTTTCGAAAAGGAATTTAGTGCATATCAGGAGAAAACTTACGGCTGGGAAAAAATGGAAAAGATGGCTAACTATAATAAATTTGCGGTATCGGCTTCCGATCTTAAAGGCAAATGGACCACCAATTTTACCGGGATGACACAATATGTAAATGCATATACCGGCGCCAGTACTGGTGCCGATACACATGCATCCAATGAATCTTTTGAGTTTACACCAGGCAACTCCTATAAATGGAGCATTGGTGTAGCCAGCGGTTTTGTGGGAAATATTAAATTTCAAAGTGCCAAATCAAATGGAAAATTTTCTGTACCCAACAACTGGCAGGTTAGTTTTTCGGACATTGAAGGCAAACCCAAAACGTACAACGCTTCTTTTACTTGCATTAAAGGAGCAAGGGTATTATGGTTAGGCGATACTGGTTTTGGCAAGACTGAGTAAAAAGTTTTGAAACAGTAAAACAATTTAATATGAAAAAAATATTTCTAATCGTAGCCTGCATCTTTTCGCTGAATGCTATGGCATTTGATACCTGGTGGCATGCAGAATGTACAAGAAAAGCAATGGTGGCAAATGGATTTTCTGCAGATGCAAGGCTGGCAACCCAAGTGTCCAACTACCTGACAGATTTTTTAGCTGTATTAAATATGCCAAATGAAATATTAAAAGAAAAGGGAATTGAACGGGTACGATTCAGAAGTAACCACTCTTATGATTTTCTCCATTTTGATGCAGTATTTACCAATGCAGACCTTGAAAAAAACTGGAGCCTGTTATTAAACAACACCATTCAATGTTTAAGAAAATATACTGCAGGAAACATGGTGGAACCAGGTTTCAGGCTGATTGTATTTTTTAATATTATCGGAGCCAGTCTACATGCCATACAAGATTTTTATTCGCATTCAAACTGGGTGAATACACACCTGTCAAAGAGAATAAGCCCAATACCTATCTGGTATGATGTGCCGTTTACTGACAGGCAAAATCTGAAACTATTTACCGGTATTTATCAAAAACCATTTAATGGACATGTATCTCACGACTCGTTACACAAAGACTGCTCATCAAGAACATACAATAAAGAAGCAGTGGAAGCAGCTGAAAGAGCCTCGGTTGATTGGGTAAAAAGATTAATGGATTCTGTATCGCAAGCTCCCTGGGGAGAATTGAAAGCATACAACATCCAAAGCGATATGATAATGAAAAATTTTCTTTCCAAACTGGATGCTACCTTTTTAACTTCAAGTTCCATTTTAGGCGGGCATTTTGATGGCAGCAATGCCGTGAAGCATGTATTCTCAACAGATGACACAAAAGAAAGAGTGCAGGCTGGTATTATATTAGAAAGAACACTTTCAGAATACACCACAAATATGGGGATTGCTTCTAATAAATTTAAACTACCGACACCCTACTGGGCAGGCTTCATGGGTTATAATATTACGTATGATATTGCCAATGGTCTCTTGCTCAATGAAAAAAAATATACATCGCCTGCCAGTAAACCAAAATAGTGTTTTTATGGCCTGAATAACAACCCATCTGTCTTTTCGTTTACCTTCGTAGCAATGAAAGATTTTCAATCGCTGCGAATTGTATTTATGGGCACCCCAGAGTTTGCTGTTGCCTCATTAGATGCGTTGGTAAAAGCAGGTTGTAATATTGTTGGAGTTATAACTGCCCCCGATAAACCCAGTGGTAGAGGAATGCAGTTGCAACAAAGTGCCGTCAAAAAATATGCAGTTGAAAATAACCTGAATGTACTGCAACCAGAAAAATTAAAGAACCCTTCATTTTTAGCAGAATTAAGATCTTTAAACGCCGACCTCCAAATTGTAGTAGCCTTTAGAATGTTACCCGAAGCAGTTTGGAATATGCCGCCAATGGGTTCTGTCAATCTTCATGGCTCATTGTTACCACAATACCGTGGCGCAGCTCCTATCAATTGGGCGGTAATTAACGGAGAAAAAGAAACCGGCGTTACTACTTTT
>JANORJ010000101.1:0-2960 GCA_031415255.1 Chitinophagaceae bacterium
ACAAGCCACAGATTACATGGCAGGAAAAAAATATACCTGGCACAAAATTGCTGATAACATCAACGAATTAAATTTTGCTGATAACAATATTGCCACCACCGAATTGAAGGGTAAAAAAATATGTATCGGCAAACACAACAATCTTGCTTTTGCCTTTGCTCATAAGTGCCCTCATGCGGGTGGCATCATGGCAGAAGGACATATTGATGCACTTGGTAATGTGGTTTGTCCGCTGCACCGATATAAATACAGCATGCAAAATGGCCGTAATGTAAGCGGTGAAGGCTATTATTTAAAACACTGGCCGGTAGAACTGAGAGTGGACGGGGTTTTTGTGGGAATAGAAGAAAGTAGCGGCGGCTGGAATATTTTCCGGTAAAAATGAATGTGAATACCTTGTTGAAAAGCTAAAATCCCTATTTTTGCAACCCCGAAAGGGAAAGCTATTCCTGCTTAGCTCAGTTGGTTAGAGCATCTGACTGTTAATCAGAGGGTCGCTGGTTCAAGTCCAGCAGCAGGAGCATTACTGGACAAGCCCCGATTTTCGGGGCTTTTTTATTGCCTAATTCCTCTAAATACTTGTCTGGAGTGGTCAAAAGGTCAGGATCCCGTTAAGTTTCGTGGTTCGATATTTTTTATTCTCATTATAGAGTTTTTCCGGAAAAATTAAACCTAAAATGGATTGCTTAGTTCTGCAAGAGTCGAAACAATACAGTGTAACATAATTCGGATTTAAATTGAGTCTTTCTATTCTAAAATTTTACCAACACTTCTTTAACAGTGAAAACATCCATTCTACGATGGGTAAATTGATCTCCTTATCCAAAAAAAAATTCCGGATGAAATTGATAGTTGTGTATTGAAGAAAGTACTCGTTATTCTTTTTTGCAAATCCATGCTCTTCATCTTTTGTGATATGTTATATTTTTCATATCTCACACCCACACATTACTTTAATGTTCTACTTGAAAGTTGATTTGAAATAATAAACACTCTATGTTGTAGAAATAATTTCTCAACTAGCAGATAGTTTTCCACATGGGTGCAATATTCCTGCAATTGAGTTGTTTATTACCCGTAATTAATTTCCATATTCCATTCAGGATAAATACATAACCTCTTACCATGAAAAACCTAATCTACATTGCCTCGCTGTGCTTACTAGTGGCTTGTTCTAAATCAGAAACGTCGAATCAACTATTACAACAACCATCTCAGAACAAACCAGAAATTTGTGATTTTGGAAAAACAACATTCAATCTTTCCAAAAGAACTCCGCTTAATGAAGAGTTTGTAAGCAAAAGACCTCAAGGCGGTGGCGGCACTGTTACACCTCCCCCACCAACAGCTAATCCCGGAGTGATTCTCGTGGATTTTGATGGACATGTTGTTTCAAATACTTCATGGAATACCAATGGTTCTATTGTTTGTTCACCCGCCAATCTTTCGTCGATTACGATGGGTAATATTGTGGATCGCATAAAAAACGATTTTGCTCCTTTTTATATCACTGTAACAACGGATGAGGCTGTTTATAATGCGGCGAATCCTGTTCGCAGAACAAGAGTGATCCTGACAGAAACCTGGGAATGGTTTGGTCAGTCTGGCGGCTGTTCCTTTATCGGCTCCATTACCTGGGGAGATAATACTCCCTGTTTTGTTTTTAGTTCCCTGTTGGGTTATAATGAGAAACAAATCGCAGAAGCTGCAACACATGAAGCAGGTCATACTTTAGGACTAAGACACCAATCTGTTTATAATGGAACAACTTTAGTTAACCAATACAATTACGGCGTGGGAGCTGGAGAAATTGGCTGGGCGCCAATCATGGGATGTGCTTATAACCGGAACATGTCTACCTGGCACAATGGTCCAAATAATTTAGGATATAATTCATTTCAGAATGACGTTGCTATTATAGCCGGCTTATTCGGAATTAAAAACGATGACTATGCTAATACAACGTCTGGCGCAGCCACCTTGAACAGTATCTTGAACGGCACCATCCATGCTAGCAGTGATGTAGATTTTTTCTCGGTAGCCCTTTCAACCTCCGCAACTCTGACTGCTGCTCCATTCAATGTAGGTGCTAATAATGCTGGTGCTAATCTCGATCTGGTATTAAAAATTTATACTTCAACCGGGCAATTAATTAATACCATCAATGATCCTTCGCTGTTACATGCAGGCATTCAGTTGAGTGGAGGACAATATTTCGTTTCTGTTTCAGTAATTGCCAATCAATATGCCACAACCTATGGTCAGTCTGGCCAATATAATATTGGACTAAACTAAAACCAACTGCTTTTTTTACATGTCCAATTGGTCCCTCCTTCTCCTGTTGCCATCAGGAAAAATGGAGGGATCTTTTTTTACTTTCATATCAGTCAATTACTCACACAGATTAAATCATTCCAATAATTTCTATTAAGGGAGCCCATGGCTATTCCACTTAGAATAATGAATCGGATGTTTTATGAATAAGTAAAGGTGCTTTAGAACAAAGTTGAATTCAAAAAATTTACGGCTTTTTGTAAGGAGCATTTCAACCATCTTTACATCTTTACCTGATTTTCTAACTTTACCAGTATATTTAAACAATGAAAAAAATGAAACTACTATTTCTATTCTTGTTTTCAACAGTTAGTACCATCACCATTTTAGGTCAAACAGGTATTACCTACGAAAAACGTACTGATATACTGAATGCCCCTAAGTGTAATGCTTCAGAAATGTATCTGAAAAAGAAAGTAAAAGCACAGTTGGCCACCTTCTATAAGGAGTATCCTTATATCTCCGTTGATTTTTCCTCCTTCAAAGGACAAAATGGTTACACCGACAAAAAAGAACGCACCAGAATAGTTTACCCTTTTAAGATAGAGATGCTGGTTTATTTAAAGCGCAACGTTATGAAGGAAGGAAAGGAACTTACCGAATATGCCATCTGGAAATATGATAGC
>JANORJ010000102.1:0-2005 GCA_031415255.1 Chitinophagaceae bacterium
GCCGGTATAGAAACTAATATTGCGAACCATCTCCGGGTTAATAAAACTTAATCCTTCCTGTTGTCCGCTTCTTACTAAATAAGGTCGGAACACTTCAAAGTCGTTTACATAAATGAGATACTCATCATAGCTGCCACCACGAACAGAGTATTGCGAAGTCAGTTCATTATTCGAGCCGACAAATATTTTAATCAGACTTTCCACACCTGTTACTGCCGATGGAAGATTGAGAATAGTTTTTGGGTTTGGTTTTATCAGACCGGCTTCTCTTCTGTCTCGTTGGTCGGTTATCACTACTTCCTGTAGTGTTGTTGTTCCTTTTTCTAATCGTACGGTTATTGTTTCTTCTTCATTTTCATTTAGTAGAAAATTTTTCTGTTCAGATTTACGGCCGGTGTAAGAAAATACTAATGCGAATGCTTTTTCCGCTGTCACCTGTATTCTGAAATAGCCGGAATCGTTGGTAGTAATGCCTTTTGATTGGCCGAGAACGACAATGGAAACATTTGGTAAAGCGTTTTCGTTATCATCCACTACTTTGCCGGAAACGTAAGCTGATTTTTTTTGCGAGAAAGCAATGGCAGTAAGCAAAATGCAGAAAGTAGTCAGAAGTATTTGGCGACAGAATTTTTTCATAAGAGAATCTTGTTCAAGATACGAAATTAATTAACCGCAGAGTCGCAGAGAAATACAATTAGGATTAAAAGAGTCTGCGTCTCCCCGTCTCTGCTTTTACAATGTATTAAAGCAACTTTAGTTGCGCAATTGTTGCTATCGGGTCAGCAGATTTAAAAACCGTATTACCCGCCACCAGCACATCGGCACCGGCAGCAAGAATAGAAGAAGCATTTTCTAATGTAACACCGCCATCAATTTCAATATGCACATTCAAACCTCTTTCATCAATCATTTTGCGAAGCTGTTTTATTTTGTCTATTGTATATGGAATAAACTTTTGTCCGCCAAAGCCGGGGTTCACACTCATCATACAAACAAGGTCAATGTCGGCCAGCACATCACTCAACTCTGATACAGGTGTGTGAGGATTGATGGCCACACCGGCTTTCATCCCCAATGATTTTATCTGCTGAATGTTTCTATGTAAATGTGTGCAGGCTTCTATGTGAACAGAAAGATTATCTGCACCGGCATTTTTAAATTGCTCCGCATAGTTGCCGGGTTCTTCTATCATCAGGTGTACATCGCAAACTTTGGTAGTCGCTTTTCTAAAAACTTCCACCAGCATTGGCCCAAAAGTAATATTGGGAACAAATCGCCCATCCATAATATCTAAGTGATACCAGTCTGCTTCACTTTCGTTCAGCATCTTGCATTCCTTTTCCAGATTTAGAAAGTTAGCGGCGAGAAGGGAAGGGGCTATAATGGGCATAAATTACAAGTTAGAAATTGGAGGTTAGAAGTAACATTTCACCAGAGCCTGCAAGATACAAAGCACTTCCGGTACTTTGAACTTTGTACTTCTTACTTCGTAATTTTTTCAGCGGCCTCTTTAGCTTCTGTAAAACTATTATCGAGTGCATAAGCTCTCTGGTAGTTCAGTTTAGCTTCTTCTTTATGCCCCAGGGCCTGTTGGCATTTAGCCATCCAGAAATAGGCATCAGGAAATTTGGCAGAAATAGTATTGGCTAACTGAAACACTTTTAACGCATCATTCCATTTTTTCTGGTCGTACAGTATCCTTCCTTTTTCGATGTAGGCATTTAGATAATAATAATCATGCTGAATGGCTTGGTCAAACAAAGCCAGTGCTTTTGCTTTATCATTTATATTGGAAAAATAAATGCCTTTGTAATAATAAGGTTCTGCGTGAAGCTCTAGTGTATCTATTTTAATCAGCGAATCGCAAAGAGCAATCACTTTTGCATTTTTATTTTCACCGTATTTATATGCTAGGTCATAATTGAGGTCAATATCATACGGAGTAAGATGATAGGCTTTTTCTAAAGTACTGATGGCTTCGGCAGTATTTCCTTTTTTACCCAGC
>JANORJ010000103.1:0-1886 GCA_031415255.1 Chitinophagaceae bacterium
CATTGACAGATAAAAAATTGCAGCAGGTGATCAACACAACAGCTAAATCATTGGGCTATAGTACAAAGTTTATGCAAAGCGGTGCAGGGCATGATTCACAGCATATCGCTTCAATAGCATCTGCAGCTATGATCTTTATTCCAAGTATTGGTGGCATCAGTCATTCTCCCAAAGAATTTTCAACTGCAACGGATATGGCCAATGGAGCGAATGTGTTGTTGCAAACAATTTTGAATATTGATAAAGTGTAAAGAAAATTTGTAACACTCAATTATTAATCAATTCAATCATGCACCACCAAAAAGATCAATCCGGCAATGAACGTGTTTATGCATTAGATGCCTTACGTGGTATTATGATGTTACTCGGCATTATATTACATGCAGCATCAACTTATTCTTTAAAAAGTGAATGGGGTACATGGAGGTCAAAAGATCCTGATAATAATTTTTCTTTTTTGGTATTGGTAGAATACATCCATGCTTTTCGAATGCCTGTGTTCTTTGTAGCAGCAGGTTTTTTTGGTGCTTTGTTGTTTTATAAAAAAGGGCCGACAGCACTGTTGAAAAATAGGTTTCACCGCATTGTACTTCCATTGGTTGCAGGTGTTCTTATAGTTTGGCCATTGGTACAATTTGCTATGATTTTTTCTATGGCTGCCTTTAAAGGAACTACCAATCACTATTCAGAAGCATGGCAGTCAATGAAAGATTTATCGTTTATTCCCTTTAAGATGGCGCACTTATGGTTTCTGTATTTCTTAGCCATTCTTGCTTTAGTATTTTTTCTCATTGCTATGTTATTCAGAAAAGAAACTGCATTTACAACTTCGTTTAAGAAAGCAGCAGCGTATATTTTAAAATCTTTCTGGTTGAGACTTGTTGTAGTGATAGTTTGTTATTTTCTTATGTTTGTGTGGATGGGTACTGCAGGTATTATTACCAGTAATACGTGGATACTAAATTTTGTGGTGCTCCTGTTGTACTTTCTTTTTTTTGGTTTAGGATGGATGATTTATAAAACTGGTAGTCTTCAATATTTAAAAACAAATTCCATTGCACAGCTTATAGCCGCTACCCTTTTATTTTTGGCAGCAGATTTTATACCATGGCAAAATTCAGGCTTGGAATATACAGTCAAGCAATTGCTAACTGCTGTATCGGGCTCCTTGTTCATTTTCAGATTCATCGCATTTTTTCTCACTTACTTTCATTCCTATTCCAAAAGGTTGAGCTATTTAATGGAGGCTTCTTACTGGGTATATATTATTCATTTGCCTCTTATCACTTTTATTCCAGGCCTTATGGCCGGAAGCGGAATACCCGTTTTTCTAAAGTTTATTATTACACTTACCGTTACCAGTGTTATTTGTATGCTCAGTTATAAATATGTTGTAAGAGGAACTTTTATTGGAATGTTCTTGAATGGTAAAGTGTATAAAAACAATGATCAACAAAAAGTAAACTAATTCAGCATGGAAGAAAAGAAAGAACATTTAGCAGATGATACACAGCAACAAGAACAGTTGAACACTCCTTCAACTGATGAGCCCATTGTACCTGCAGTCGAAACATCAGAAATCTTAAATCCAACTTCAGAAATAAAAGATATGGAAGTACATCATCATGCCCACGACCCTGCTGCACCGCATCACAAGAAAAACTGGAAATCATATTTCTGGGAATTTTTAATGCTATTCCTCGCTGTGTTCTGCGGGTTTTTAGCAGAGTATCAGTTGGAGCATACCATAGAAAATCAGCGTGAGAGGAAATATATCGTTTCGCTGTTAAAAGATCTGGAGCTGGATGTTGAATCACTCAATGAGGCGTTGTCTGCACGAAAAAATCATATTCGGTATTTTGATTCGCTCTTGTATTTATTAAAAA
>JANORJ010000104.1:0-18651 GCA_031415255.1 Chitinophagaceae bacterium
ATTCCGCCAATTTTATCATGTGTAATTTGTTACTTTATTGGAGTACACTGGTTTTTTTATAAACAAACCATTTATCAGTGGGCTTTACATATAGGCGGAATGTAGTATCATCAAGCTTTTCTATGGGCCATTCTGTAAGTCTCTCTAGTGATATTTTACCGCCCAATATTTCCCAGGTGCTGGGATTTTTGCCAGATTTCAATTCATAGCTACCATCTGATTTTAGTTTGAGTAATGCCATCGGAGCCATGTCATTCTCTGCTGTCCATATTTTTCCTTTTAGCCACCCTTGTAACTCAATATCACCCGCAGATTGAACGGCTTTTTCTTTTTGGATAAGCTTAGGGGTGGCTTTTTCTTTATTGCTGTTGCAACTATATATAATAAACAGGCTGCAAATGATGACACAGATTTTTTTCGTGATTTATATATTTTGTGGTTAAGGTTGCTATTTATAAACCATTTTTAAAAATTGGCTGCTTCTAATATAGTAGAAAATATAACGGCAATACAGATTTTTTCTTCCGGGCAATTACACTGCTTGACGTGTAAGAAAGGTTTTCTTTTCGAGAGCCTTTCTGCAATTGTTATATTGCAATAAATAAGTGTTCTTAGTTCTTGTGTTTGAAGAGGGTAGTTTGACAAGCTCTGTACACGACCACTGAGTTTTTTTTATGTCGAACACAGTAATAGTGAGGAAACAGCTCTTGCTTTTAATAGTTTCTATTAAAACTCAATAATAACTCCTATGGTTGGCGTTACAAACGGGTCATCATTTTTTACCTTGATTGGAATAGCATTGCTACCATCCGTTTTAATGGTTAAGCCATCTGTTGTTTCAAAAGCAGTATTGCTGGCATTTCTTTTAAAAGCATATTCCGGTATAGCCGGATTTTTTGCTACATACCAGTTGGTAACATCTAAAAATAAATCAATAGTTGTTTTTCTGAAGTTCCATTTCTTATCTATACGTACATCGCTGCTGTTGAATCCTGAAAGCCGGTTGGTATTCAGTTGTGAATAGTTCAGCGTACCCACACCCTGCGATAAATAATTGAGTCTGGAAAGTGTTTCATCAAATGGAGTAAATGGAGAGCCCCCCTGGTAACGGAATTTTAGGCCAAGCTCCCAGTTGCGGGCAAATTTATAACCCCATGTTACACTTAGTAAATGCTGATTATCCCAACTGCTGGCAATAAATTTTTCGTCGCTGCCAGCATAGAGGCTTCGGTAATAGGTGTACGATAAAATGCCAAAAAATTTATTGGTGAGTTTCTTTTGCACAAAAAATTCAACTCCGTAGGCGTTCCCTTTTCCATTAGTAATAACGGCTTCATTGCCGAGCAATGTAAAATCGGTGCCTAGATTGGCCAGTGAAATGCCATTGCGAACTGATACGGGAACTTGGCTGTATTTTTTATAAAACCCTTCAATCGTAAAACGTAAACCGTCATTGGGTAAATATTCAAAGCCTGTAGTGTAGTGATTGCTGCGCTGGTACTTTGCATTTTTATTTACCAGTACATTATTATTATCCGCAAAGCCCAAAATGGTATAGGGCGGAATCTTATAATATATGCCTGCTGATGAATTCCAGGTCCATTTATCTGCCACCACATAGCTAAATGAAATACGTGGCGATAAGGTTTGTAAACCATTCATGCCATCAGTTGTGAAAGTATTCATGTCCGTACGGATGCCGGCACTTATACCAAGACGACCGGCTGCAAAACGTTTACCTGCTTGTACAAATGCACCCAATCGTAAAAATTTTTTAAGCGGACTGATGAAATTTACACTGACTGCAGGTTGTACAATGTTGCCACCACCATCACGGATTTCTTTACGGATGATATTAAAAGTTGTATTCGTGTAATCCGCAAACTGTGTGGAAGCACCATATGCTATCTTCCAGCCATATCGGCTTTTATTTACATCAAACCGGAGTTTGGTTTCTTTTTCGCTACTCACAATATCTAACGACTTATTGGCTGCCGATGGATTTTGATTGTCCTCATACTTTTCAATATCATTATTAAAATCAGTTCGGCTGAAAGCTAAATTCCAAAAGCCGTTGGGAATATTTTTTTTCAAAGAAGCACCAATAGTATAGTTCCATTGATTGACTAACACATTGGAGTTGATGGAATATATTTTTTCCGGGGTAGCTTCTTTTGGTACTGCAAAGCGGAATTCATCAATGGCGCCTATACCAAGAAAAGTGAGTGTTGTTTTTTTATTGATCTGATGGGTGATCTTAGTTTGAAAGTCCCAGTAGTTGGGACGGATAGGTAGATCAAGAGCCGTAAACAATAACTCCAGGTAAGAACGCCGTGCTGATGCTAGGAATGTTGTTTTCTTGTTTTTCGAAAGCGGTCCTTCCAATGTTAATGCTGCTTCTGTAGCACTCAACCTAAAATTGCCCTGGAATTGATTGGGATTACCATTTTTTTGCTTGAACTGAAATACAGAACTTAATGCATTATCATAGCGGGCATCAAAGGCCGATGAACTAAGTTTTACATCTTCAATAAAACTTACATTTAAAATTCCCTGCGGACCTCCGCTGCTGCCCTGTGTTTGAAAATGGTTGATTACCGGCACTTCAATGCCATCTAAATAAAATACATTTTCATTAGGAGCCCCACCCCTGATAATAATATCATTTCTAAAACTGCCGCCCTGCTGGCCACCGCCTACGCCAGGAAGGGTTTGTATTACTTTACTGATGTCAAAATTTCCTCCGGGATTACTTTTAATTTCTTCGCTTGTTAGTCGTTGCACACTCAGTGGTGTTTCTAATGTGGCGGCCCGTGCCGTTCTTTTGTTTGTTTTGATTACTACTTCGGTTAAAGAAGTAATCGTTTGTTCCAGTTCGATGGTATAGTTATTTTCATTTCCACTATTGATAACAATATTGTACAGTACAACTGTTTTGTAACCCACTTTACTGATCTCAAGATTGTAACTTTTTACGGGTATGCTGGCAATTCTAAATTTGCCCAAACTATCTGCAACAGCACCTTTTACAGTACTATCCAGTTTTATGGAGGCACCTTCAAGGGGTCGTTGGGTGGATTTATCCACTATAAAACCCGTAATACTTCCGGTATTTTGGGCATATGAAATATGAAAAACACACAAGGCGAAAAATAAAAATATAAGGCGGTTCATTTTTTTGCTGATGTTTTTTAATTAATCACGGGCAGCATTTCACGGTGGAATACTTGGCACTCATCTTGCTTTTTTGGATTTTAAAAAGAATTAAATAGTAAACAATTAAACAAAGCAAAAGTTCGGCGAATAATAAATTACATACACACCAATGGGAAATGGTGCTTTAGAAGAGCACTAACTATCCCGCAGTATCTTTTCCATCTTTCTACCCTTCGCCAACTCATCCACCAGTTTGTCGAGATATCGCACCTGCTGTGTAAGTGGGTTTTCAATTTCTTCTACCCGGTAACCACAAATAAGTCCGGTTATCAGGAGTGTATTGGGGTTTATTTTGGCTTTCTAAAAAAAGGTTTCGAAGCCTACTTTCTTATTAATTAGTTCTTTCAATTTTTTATCATTAAAACTGGTTAACTATTCAATTACTTGGTGCAATTCTTTTTTCGTTCTGCCTTTCTTCTTCACTTTGGTAACATAGCGATGATATACCGAGGAGAATGACATGTTAGCAATGCCTTGGTCATGGGTGGCACTTGTTTTTCATGTATGGTATTTTATAATACAATATAAGAAATCAGGGGCTTTTGGAAAAGTCTGTGAAAACCGGGTAGTGTCTCAGTTTTAAATTTAATTATTAAATAAAGCAAATGGAACCACATAGGCAGAATAGAGACATAGCATCGGGATTTAATTTTTTGCCAACCCAGCTTTGTTTTTTGTGAGACAACAAGGCCTGCATAATTGTGTTCATCGGTATAAAAGTTATAATAGTATTACATAACTTCAAAGCTTAAATTACTCCAATGAAATATACAATGCTGCTTATCTGTTTCATGCAGACTTTATTTACCAACGCACAAGCCCCTGCTTTAAAAATACCTTTTGAAAAATTTACTCTCGCCAACGGGCTGCAGGTCATCTTTCATATTGACCGATCCGACCCGGTAGTGGCGGTATCATTGACGGCTCATGTGGGCTCTGCCCGTGAAAAAGAAGGCAGAACAGGCTTCGCCCATTTATTTGAACATTTATTATTTCTGGAATCAGAAAACCTGGGCAAGGGCGGATTGGATATAATGAGTTCCCGTATTGGTGGCTCCGGCGCAAATGGTTCTACCAGTCGTGACCGCACCAATTACTTACAAACTGTTCCCAATGATGCACTCGAAAAAATGCTCTGGGCCGAAGCAGATAAACTCGGCTGGTTCATCAATACCGTTACCGAACCCGTACTCGCCAAAGAAAAGCAGGTAGTAAAAAATGAAAAACGCCAGGGGGTTGACAATGTACCCTACGGGCATAATTCTTATGTAATCGATAAGCATCTCTTTCCCGCTGATCATCCTTATAACTGGCAGGTGATCGGTTCGTTGGAAGATCTGCAAAATGCAACGCTGGATTATGTAAAAGAATTTTTCCGCCGCTGGTATGTGCCCAACAATGTAACATTGGTGGTGGCCGGAGATTTCGATTCTGTACAGGCAAAAAAATGGGTGATCAAATATTTTGAGGAAATCAAACGTGGTGAAGCAGTAATCGACATGTCGAAAAGACCAGGTGTTGTTCCGCAAACAATCAAACTTTATCACGAAGATAATTTTGCCCGCCTTCCACAATTGACGATGGCATGGCCAACGGTTGAACAATATCACCCTGACTCTTATCCACTGGAGATACTCGCTGAATATCTTACTCAAGGGAAGAAAGCTCCTTTTTACAAGGTGATCGTTGAAGATAAAAAGCTTGCTGCGAATAATTTTATGTTCCAGAGTGGATCAGAGATTGCCGGAGATATGCAATTAAGCATCCGTGCATTTGCTGATAAAGATCTTGACGTGGTAATGACCGCAGTTAATGAAGCATTTGCCATGTTCGGGAAAGAAGGGATTGCTGAAAAAGATCTGCAACGTATTAAAGCAGGACAGGAAAGACAATTCTATAATGGACTCTCCAGTGTGTTGGGTAAAGGAGCAACACTTGCACAGTACAATATTTTTGCAGGTGATCCCGGCTTTGCTGAAAAAGACATCAACAATATATTGGCGGTTACTCCTGTTGATGTGATGCGAGTCTATGAAAAATACATTAAGGGGAAAAACTATGTAGCAACCAGCTTTGTACCTAAGGGTAAAGTGGATCTTGCATTGGCGGATTCTAAAAAAGCGGATGTGGTGGAAGAAGCGATCGCTGCCAATGAAAATGAACAAGTGGATCCTACTATAAAGGCAACTTATGAAAAAACTCCTTCCAGCTTCGACCGCAGTAAAGAACCTGCCTATGGGAAAGAACCAAAACTATCTATTCCTTCAGTATGGAAAACAAAACTTGGTAATTCAATGCGGATTGCGGGAATTGAAAATAAAGAAGTGCCGCTTGTTCAATTTGATATAGTGATTGGAGGTGGACTGTTACTCGAGAATATCGATAAAGTAGGTGTATCCAACCTACTCGCAAGAATGATGACACAGGGTACAAAAAACAAAACACCACTGGAACTGGAAGAAGCTATTCAGCAACTGGGGGCATCAATTAATGTTTTTGCTGGAACGGAGGATACTCGGGTAAGTGTAAACACATTGTCGAAAAATTACCAGGCGACTGTTGACCTTGTTAAAGAAATATTGCTGGAACCAAGATGGGATGCAAAAGAATTTGAATTGATCAAGCAGTCAGTGATAAGCCAATTAAAACAGCAGGAAGGAAATCCAAACTCACTGGCACAAAATCAATACAATGAGCTGGTCTATGGACGTTCCAATATCCGTTCACGCAACTTGCTGGGTACAGCTGCTTCAGTGAATTCGATCACAATGGATGACCTGAAAAAATATTTCAATAAATATTTGTCTCCATCTGTAACAAGAATGCATGTTGTAAGCTCTCTTGACAAAACAAAAATTCTTGCTGCATTAAATGATCTCGCCAGCAAATGGAAAGCTAAAAAAGTGGATGTGCCTACATGGCCTGTCAGCACAGCAACTGGCGCTGCTAAAGTTTATTTTTTTGATGTGCCCGATGCAAAACAATCACAGTTGCGCATTGGTTATCCTGCATTATCAATTACAGATGCAGATTATTATCCTGCCACCGTAATGAACTATATATTGGGTGATGGTGGATTTGCATCGCGGCTCACACAGGAGCTGCGTGAAGGTAAAGGTTATACATATGGTATTTCCTCTGACTTCTCAGGGTCACATGCTGTCGGACCGTTCACTATTGGAAGCGGCGTAAGAAGCAATGTTACTTATGAAGCATCACAGCTAATAAAAGATATTGTTGAAAAATTTGGAGACACTTATACGGAAGATGATCTGTCAACAACAAAAAGTTTTCTCATAAAGAGTAATACAAGAGCATTTGAAACTGCGGGTGCCAAGTTGAATTTGTTGGATAACGTAACAAAGTACAATTGGAGTTCCGATTATGTATTACAACGTGAAAAGATTGTAAAGAACATGACAGTTGAAAAGATCAGATCACTTTCCAAAAAATATCTTGATACAAATAAAATGGTATGGCTTGTAGTAGGTGATGCCAAAACACAATTGGAACCGCTTAAAAAATTGGGCTTTGGTAATCCGATATTGCTGAACCCGCCAACGAAAGGGTTTTAATATTAGGATAATAGTTGCGGGCTTCAGGTAGCGGAACGTGGCTGAAAGCGGCGACAAAAAATTTTCTTGCTTCTCAGGCAAGTGTCGGATGATTTACAACGAAGGTTCGTGCCGGCCGGCACGAACCAAAGCGGAGAGATCGGCTTCAAAACGATAAGGCTCAAAGACCCGGGAGGGAGGAAGCATTTCTTATTTTCATTTCCCCCTAACTTGCATTGCACTAAACAGCCAGCATGAAAAAATCAGTTACTCTTTCCAGTTTTTTGTTATATACCATTATTGTTGCTTCGCAAACTGCTTTGCCATCACAATGGACATCGTATCTCGTAAGGCAGGACAGCAACCTCGTTGTATTTAACCTGAAAACCGCAACCGAAAACGGAAAAACAATTTTATATGTGCTGAATGCAGATGAAAAAATAAAAGTCACTGCTGTTTCAGTAACAAAAGACTCGGTTAATTTTTCCATGCCTGCTTTTGAGTCCTATTTTCAATCAAAAAGAAACCCCGATGGCAGTTTGCAGGGAGTTTGGACAAAGGGAACAGGCGGCGCTTATCAGTACTGGCCTTTTTATGCTTTGGCTCAACAAGGTTTGCGGTTTGTAAAAAACATGGGGAAAGCAAGAGCTGACATTTCCGGCAAATGGGATGTTACCATTACCAGGGCCAACGGAACCTTGCGAAAAGCAGTAGCCATCTTCAATCAGCAAAATGATAAATTGACCGGCACTTTCTTAACCCCGTCCGGTGATTATCGCTATCTGCAAGGGATTGTAACTGGTGATTCATTAAAGCTTTCCACCTTTGATGGTGCACATGCTTATGCTTTCTCTGCAAAAATTGATGATGCAAAAAACATTTCAAGTGGCATTTTTTATTCCGGATTTAATGGAAAAGAAAAATGGATAGCCGTAAAAAATGAAAAAATACCACTGCCTTCACAGGATGCACCTACCCGTTTGCGAGAAGGTGAAAGCAAACTCAATTTTTCTTTTAACGATCTTGATGGGAAACAGGTCTCAATTAATGATGAAAGATTCAAAAATAAGGTCGTCATCATTCAGATAATGGGAAGCTGGTGCCCCAATTGCATGGATGAAACAAAATTTCTGAATGAGTACTATAATAAAAGTAAAAACAAGGGAGTGGAAGTAATAGGGCTTGCCTATGAATATACTACCGACCGGGAACGATCGACAAAAAGCCTGCAAAAATTTCAACGACTTTTTAATGTGCAATACCCTATGTTGATTACAGGTGCTACAGCAGCGGATGATAATAAAACTGAAAAAACATTACCACAGCTTTCACCTATTCGTTCTTTTCCCACTACTATATTTATAGATAAAAAAGGAATGGTGAGGCAAATAAAAGGAACTTTTTACGGACCCGGCAGCGGAAAATATCATGAAGATTTTAAAAAAGAATTTTATTCTATTGTGAACGGATTGTTGAATGAGAAATAAAACTTCCAGTCGTGTTGAGGCTGATGGTTAGTCGCAGACTAACCATGACCGTTCAGCATTTTTTATTTTTGGAAACACTACGGACAACGGGGGAATCAGTACACCAGCCACGGCGTATTGATTTTTGCAACAATTGCATTGGAAGAAATGCCATTATGCGTGTCTCCACGCATAATTTGTCTTTATAGTAAAGCTGTTAATTGCGACGGGGCTTTTATTTTTTGCAGACACGAACCAAGGCGAAGAGGTTGATACTTACATTTGATTTTCAGTCTCCAATAATTCTTTGTTTACATATACTCCTGCCTTAGCCCCCTCGGCAGCAGCTACTACCACAAAGTGCATATCCTTGGAAGCATCACCCGCCACATACAGTCCGGTAATATTTGTTTGCTGGGCCTTATTGGTTATTACTATCTTGTTTTTATCAATAGTACATCCAAGATTTTCAACCAGATTGCACTGAACCGTGTAACCATTGGAGAAAAAAATAGCTTCGCAATCTGCCTTTTCCCCGTTGGTAAAAACTATTTTTTTCAACTGGCTATGGCTGCCTTCAAAAGAAGCAATACTGTCCTGCACGATAGCAATATTTTTTTTGCTAAATAACTCCCTGTTTTTTTGGGTCAGATAATTTCCTCCATCAGTATATAAGGTAATATTCTTACTCCATACTGTAAGGGTCAGGGCAAGTTCAACCCCACCTTTTGTCTTGCCATACACACCTATATTTTTATTACTTACTTCCCACCCATCGCAATACGGGCAGTGAAAAATTGATTTACCATAAAATTTTTTCATTCCCTTTACCTCTGGCAATGTATCTGTTAAGCCGGTTGCAAGTATTAGTTTTTTAGAATGGTAGGTATTTTTTTTATCATCCTTCACCATAAAAATTTCGTTGCTTTTTTTGCGGGCATCTTTCACTTCCCGGTACAAAATAGTAACACCGTATTTTTTTAATTCTTTGTGACTTGTTTTTAAAAAATCGGCAGGCAACATATCATCCCGGGTAAGAAAATTGTGCATGCCATGCGAATGGCGGTTACGTTGTTTACGATGATCAAATACCAGCACTTTTCGCCGGCATCTTCCTAATACTATAGCTGCATTAAGTCCTGCAGGGCCTCCTCCGATTATTATTACATCAAATAAATCCATAACTTATTTTTTCCCGGTTGCATTCCCCGTTACTCGTAGTTTATTCACTTATCACAGATTAAAAATATATAAAAAATTGAAGGGGTGTCCATCTCCTTTTCAGGCGAGTATCAGATGGCTTTGTGGAACTCGTCGTACTACGGAGTTGTATTACAAATTAACGCCGAGTCCATTCCACACACCTCGCCTCAGGCAAGGCCGGGCTGTGAGACATTGGCTACGAAACTATAAAGTTGGAAGACCCGGCAGGGAAAAGGGAGTCTTACAATTTATGTGGTTGGTGGAGATACTTCGACAAGCTCAGTACACCACACGGCGTGTAGTTTTTGGGGAACACCTGCCGGGGTGGAACACTACCGACCTCCGGGGGAGTTTCTTTCCTTTTTTGGGTATTTGCAGACACTAACCGGGCGAAGAATATTTATATCGTTTCATTATCCCTAATTGTATATGAATTACCCCATTAATGTGATACACTTTACAGTGCAATGGCATCATGTTTGAATCTTAATGATGTAATAATTCTATTACAATAAAAAATTCAACATGAAAAAAATCCTTATTCTTACCTTATCCCTTGGTCTTTTCTTAGGCAGTTGCCAAAATAGTGATACGCAGCCGAAAGCCAAGTCCGGCACAAGTGAAAAAAAGACTACATCTCAGCTTTCACAGCCGGCTCTTGCATGCACATCTTATTCGATCCATAATCAGCATGGTCCTATGGGCCCCTCAGTCGAATATTCATATATTGACTGCAATGGCGCATTTCAAACTGGATGGCTTGACCCCTTGCAAACCATTAATGTACTTGCTCAGCCCGGAACCGTGAAATGTGCAGGAGGCGTGGTTACGGAAAATGGCGGAAAGCGGAAGACCGATACCGATCCTAAATCAAAGCCATAGTATAATAGTTGTGGAAATAGATTCCTGCCCTGACCAAAAAGTCGGGGCTTTTTTCTGCCCAAGGGTCTAAAAAATTCTATTCAGCATTTGTGAACTCTCCTTTTCTTTTTAAATTCTCTTTAATTAGTGTCAGTGGTGAAAGAGCAATACCGACCATGGCTTGTTATTTTTTTCTAACAACTTCATGGGCGAAAAATTATGTAACGAGCTGTAGTACTACTATGATCGTTCCTTGCGTCGCACACTTGTACTTAAGTAACACAGATGAGCATTTGCGAAGTCTCCGTTTTTATTTGCACATATTTTGTTCTTTTAGGGTTGACTGCTTTTGCAAGACTTGTCCTAATAACATCGGAAGCCGATGCTTAGTTGAAATATTTATGCCTTACCAACAGTCGGGACTAAGCATAACAACCCTAAAATTTATCCTTAATTCCTTTTCAATGTTCCAATGGTCATTTTTAGTGAAGAAGCATCCAGTTCTTTATTGCCCGAACTTATAGAACTACTTTCCTTATAAGCCGGTTCATTAGTATTGCTTCGATAACTACCAGATAAAATATTTCGCACTGCACTTGCCAGGCTTGCTTCGTCGGGGTCGCCCCAGTCCTTATCCAAGCCATCTGCCACAGCTGCATTTACCGGTATGCCGTTATAGTAATTTCCTTCCCCATTTCCATTTACTGTTTTAAACGATACCGGGAAAATATACCAGTCACCAAATGGTATCGGAAAAAAGCCAACAGGCTTTCCATGAGTAGCAGAGGCGCCTATCAGTTTTACATCCATATATGGTTTTAGGTTATTTATCAATAGCTCACTTGCAGATGCGGTGCTTCTTCCTACAATAAAATAAACATCATCCAAGTTAAGGGAGCCGGTTTTTCGAAAATTAGTTGTCTCATTGAACTGGCTGTTTTGACTATTGTACATCTGCGTCATCATCAACCTTCCGTTGGCAGAAGATTTTACCAGGTAATTGCCTAGTTGCTCAGCCAGTGTCACATAACCACCGCCGTTATACCGAAGGTCTACTACCACATCAGTTACTTGCTGGCTTGCAAAACGGTTGAACACCCGTTGAAATTCTGAACTGATAGAATTTATATTTCCCAAAAATGAATTAAATACCAAATAGCCAATCTTCTTATCACCATAATTATATACCGTATCCAAATAAACCGGCTTTTCAGTGTAATGGCCTGCTTGCAATTTTATAGTAACGGAACTGCCATACGGCTTTTGAAATATAAATGTACTGCTGGTGCTATAGTAAACAGCATTTACAACAAAATTTGCATTGCCAGTTGTAATGTTATTGTTGCCATTGATACTTATAATCCGCCAGCTTCTATGTACACCTGCCTGTCCGGCGGGGGAATTTGGCTCCACTAATCTCACTCTCAAATCGCCTTCTACTCTAAAAAAAACTGACAGCCCAAAATCGCCAGCACTGTTGGTTGCACTCACTAAATTCAAGCCTCCGCTAATTGCATCCCATTCTGTTTTTTTCATAGCAAAACTCCATTTATCAACGGCAGTAGAGTATCCGGTTTCCATACTGTAGGGCCGGATACCAATCATGATAGCTGCCGGGTCAGCATATGATTGCACATTAAAACTGGAAGGAATTTGTGTATTCCAGAGGTAGATATTTCTTGTTTCCCGTAAAATAGAATCATTAATACTTAATGGAGTTGGAGTGCCGCCACCACCGCCACCACCAGTGGATGGGGGAGCTATGGCTATTGCATCCACATTCTTTTTGCAAGCGGCAAAGAATAAAGAAGTAGTTAACAATAGAGTGGTATAAAAACGGTTGAAGTTTCTCATGTTATTAAGGAATTTAGGTGTACAGTAACGACAAATAGCCTGCTAGAAGATGTTAGTGGGGGTATATTTAACATCCTTTTTTAAAAGTGTGAATAAAAGGCTTTGAAGACCACCAACAGCGATAAGAGCATAGAGAACTGCTATTTATTTTACTCTGCTTTTTTGTCTGTGGTGCCGGATTCGCTTACATTTTTCTCGATATCATCAAGTTCTCTTTCCATTATTTGTTCAATGGATGTAGGGGTATGTAATTCACCACTTTTGGCAGATTCGTCTGCAATTTTGATGTAATGTTTTCCAAGCTCATGCAATTCTGCTTCTGTCAAGGTCTCAATATTTACCATTCGGTTGCTGGCATTATCATGTGTAGATACGAGTTCATTTATTTTTAAATTCAATGCCCTGTTATATTTGTTGATTGATTTCTGAATGATAAAGAAACCGAGAAAAGTAAAACACAGAATGATGTCGTAAATACTATTGTGAAATGATTGTACTGTAAACGGGGTAGAGGCCAGGTAGACGATGACCAGGATAATAGCTACCATAAAAGTAAGGGAGTTGCCAAAAACCTTTGAGGCTCCTTCTGCAAATTTTTCAAAAAGACTTTCTGACTTATGATAAAACTTTTTCATACGGTATAACTGCAAATTTCCTGCCTGAATTGGGCTTATAAGTTCTCAGCTTTCAAGGTGAGTTTTAGATGGCTTTTTATTTTTGTTGTTGTAGATATTATAAACGTTCGGCGTGGTGCTTTCTTTGGTAACACCAATAGCGGTGAAATACACCAACCACGGCTTATTATTTTTTTGCGAAAAACCTGCTGGTATAGAAAATTTTTATTTTGTTTATTGGATGGAAGACTAAGCAGAATGGGATGTCTATTTCAACCTCTTTTTATCAACATTTGCCTTAAGAGCTTTTGCATTTAATTTACTCACCACCTTCTTTCCGGTTTTGGCTTCAATGGCTTTTCTTGTATTACCTGCAATGGTGCCGCCCTGCAAAGCAATATTCTTATTAGCATCAAAACTTTTCGGTTTCTTTTCTTTACTTATTTCTGTTGTAGATGCTTCGGCCAGCATGGTGAGTACCAGTTCCAGGTTGGTCATATTATCCCGCAGGTTTTCTTTCTTCAGGTTCTTATGTTGTTTGTATTGCTTTACAGTGTTGCCACTCCATGCTTTTGTAATTATATCTGTTAATGTGGCAAACTCTTGTCCTTTTTTTACTCCACGGGTTTCCCATTCATCAGTTAAATCTTTTCTTACCTCAATACTTTTGAGCCGTTGATTAATCCACTTTCTGCTATAACCAAGATTCAGGTAATTTTCCATAGCCCGGTCAATGCTTTTTTCAGGGTCTTGTATTTCTTCTATTCTTTCATAACCTGTTTTTGCCAGCCAGAGTTTGAATGGTTCTGCCTTGGGTGAGGGAATGGATTGGATGAGGCGGAGTAAGTCTTCTGTACACAGACAGTCGGTGGCATACTTTTTACCATCCGCTGCTTCAAATTTCAGTTGTACGATTTTGTCGTACAACTGGCTGCCTTCCTTTGCCAGCTTCTTTTTCAAGTCGCTCCAATACCTTTTGGGTATAGTACTTCCGGTTAATATCTCGATAATATCTATTACAGAGAAGTACCACATTTCTTCCTCATCGTTAAAGTATGTTCGTACCCTTTTGTCTTCAAATAATTTGATATTATTCATATTCAAATTTAGGAATAAACGGTTCCGATAAAACTTTTAACCGGGTTACAATTTGTCCCCACCCGTTGATTTTGTAGTAGCCCCGTCAGCGGTTGATGCTGAGCAAAGTAGAAGTGCCCTGACGGCGGCGGTGATAGTTTTTCTTTCCTTTCTTTTGCCTTGATGCAAAAGAAACAAAAAATCAAGGCAAAAGCAACGCTCCGCTGCTTTGCCGGGCCAACGCACAGTGACTCCGATGTTTTGACGATTGTTTATTGTTTTGTTAGTAGTAACGCAAGACCCCGCTGCCTGTTATGCGACGTATCGAAAGGTGCTGTGTTCCGCCTTGATTTTGCTATAGCAATTTGTTTTTTATAGTATGGCGGAACAAGGCACCGGGAGCTGTTGATTATCGGAAATGAGGTGGAGTTACTTTTTAATCCTCATGATCTTTGAAACAATTTTTACGCCATGGTTGGTTTTTGTAGTTGAACCAACCATTTATTTGTAGTGAACTTCGAATACAAAAGGGGATTCTTATAATTTATGTGGTTAGTGGAGATACTTCACTCTTCGATAAACTCAGAGCTCAGTACACCAACCACGGCGTGTTATTTTTTTAGAACACCTGCCGGGGCGGAAAACTGCTTTTACCATTCGTTTTTATAGTCTTGTTGAGGCCGATGTTTAATCGCAAATTAACTACAATCATTCAACTTTTTTTATTTATTGAACACTTCGGACAACGGGGAGGGAGAGGTGTAATAAAAGTCTTTTGTACAAAATGTTTTCAGTTGTACGAAGTCATTGTATATATTAACAAGTTCTTCAAATGGCGTATCGCAATCAAGACGAATAAAGGCAACTGTTCCTTTTTCAGATTTAAAATTTATCCACGATAATGGAGCATGTGCTTTTTTATCGCATGGCTTCAATTCAATTCCGTTTAGTTCATCTGGTTTACCAGGCTGTAGAGTCAACAAGTCATACAGGTTGAACGGAAAAGTTGCATTCCGTTTATTGCTGACAATAATATTTCCGTTTCGGGTAGCAGCAACGGTGATTGGATTGCCTCTTTCTTGCCAGGTTTCTAACCGATTGTTAATATTCTCCAGCGTTTTCTCAAACGACTTTTCCTGTCCATACAGCAGAAAGCTACTGCCGGTAAGTAAAAAGGCCAATAAAAAAGATATTTTCATGTTGTATGTTTTGGGAATTTGGTGCTAAAAGATGCTCATTCAACCTTAGGATGTTTTTGCCGCATCATTTACATAAATAAAATAGCATAGGCATATGTTTTCTTCCACCAGATACTTCGACAAGCTAAGTACACCAGCGGCGAAAAACAGACTGGGGCGGAACGCTATAGCGGCCTGCCCTTGCTATGAAATACTATTATGTAACGAGCTGTAGTACTACTCCCAAAACATAGGCGTACCTTACTTATACGGGTTAACGGCTTTTGCAAGACTGGTCCCGATAGCAATCGGGAGCCGATGCTTAGTCGCAGACTAAGCATAACAGCCCTATAGTTTTTATTTTGTTTATTGGGTGGAAGACTACGAAGAACGGGACATTATGAGCTATAAGATTCTTCTTTTTTGATTTTTGAAAACCCACTGCAAATAATAACAGCGATAGAATAGCATAGTATGAAACCGAAAATTGACGACCCCTCCATGATTAAAAAAGTTATGAAAATACCTGTTATGGCAATCACATTTAAAATAGTCTTCAGTTGCAGTGCAGAATTAATCTTTGTTTTTAAGAGATAGAAAGTAAAATAATAGCAAATAAGTGCTGGCAGAGAAATGACTATTCCAAAGAGGATAAATACGAAATAGAGTCCTAAAAAATCACTAAAACTATCCCCACCCAAAAAAAGGAATGAATATAGAAATAGTATAAGAGGGCCAATTAATAATGTTAATAGCCAATGTTTGATGGGATAGAATGTATCCATTTGATCGGTAAGTTAGTAATAAATTCATGTGGTTGGTGGAACAAAACACCAACCACGGCGTGTTGTTTTTTGTAGAACACCTGCCGGGACGGAACACCTGCCGACACGGAAACATTTGCCAGTGTCGGGCATCAGTTATTATCTTCCATACTGATTACTACATTCCCTGTCTTCTGGCCAGCCTCAACATAGCTGAATGCTTCGGCAATTTTTTCAAGGGGGTATTCCCTGTCAATCACGGCTTTAAATTTTCCCTGTTCCACCAGTTCTTTAACCAAAAGGATACTTCCTTTAATATCCATGGGGATGGGGAATATGACTTTTTTCCTGCCAAACAGTGGTGTAAAAATGGCGAAGAAAATATTTTCACACATCCAGCCTAATTCTGAGGAGATATAGACACCGTTGCGTTGTAACAAGGGCTTGCATTTACCAAATGAACTTTTACCGACGGTGTCAAAAACAAAATAATATTGTTGATCCTCTTTTGTAAAATCGGTTGTAGTGTAATCAATCACCCTGTCAGCTCCCAATGATTTCACCAGTTCAATGTTTTTAGTACCG
The DNA here is from genome assembly GCA_031415255.1 of Chitinophagaceae bacterium. Classification (GTDB taxonomy): domain Bacteria; phylum Bacteroidota; class Bacteroidia; order Chitinophagales; family Chitinophagaceae; genus JJ008. Next base: position 16,373 of record JANORJ010000104.1, read on the forward strand.
CATACGGCAGTAACATCAGCACCAAAATATTTCAGCAATTGTACTGCTGCCGAACCAATACCACCACTTGCACCATTAACAAGCACTTTTTGTCCGGGTTTAAGTTTTACTTTCTTAATCATGTTATAGGCATAATGGGCACCTTCGCTACTTGCTGCCGCCTGCTGATAGTTTATGTTTTCGGGCATTGCTGATATATTCTTATCTGCGGGCAGTACCAGGTATTGTGCATGAGAACTTAAACCCTTGTCCTCAAATCCAAAAACTTTATCACCGGGTTTAAAAGACTGTACGTCTTTCCCAACCATTTCAATGATACCGGCAAACTCCGTTCCCAGCACCGGATTTTTTGGTTTGAATAATCCTGTCATAAACCGCATAATAAATGGCTTTGCCCTGAGCATGGCGCAATCCGTCCTGTTCACGGTAGTTGCTTTAACCGCTACCAGCACTTCATTATTTTTTGGTGCAGGTTTTTCTATTGCTGTGATTGTTAGAACAGCCGGCGATCCATATTTTGTATATACACTTGCTTTCATCCTGCTTGAATTCATTTTTACAATACTATAGAGCGGTTGTATTGACCCGCATTATTTGTTTTAAAGATAATTGAATATAGGCAGCAATAATAGAACCCTGGGGTTACTTCAGTGGAGAAGTGTCAGATGCTTTTGTGTTGGGACGGTGGCGTCCCGATTTTTATCGGGACAGGCTTCGCCGTAGTTACGGAGTTACATTTGAAGTTAACGCCGGGTCCACTCTGCACACCTCGCCTCAGGCGAGGCCGGGCGAAGAGACATCGGCTACGAAACTATAAAGTTGGAAGACTCGTCAGGGAAGAAGAAATTAAGCAACTACTTTTCTTCGCCTTATTTAAATTGGCGTACTTTTCTTTTTAACTTTCAATGTCTTTTAATATATTCACTGATGGCTAGTTCTTCAGCCTTTGTTAATGGCCCTTGCCCACCAATAAAATCTACGTCGAGTTCTTTTGCTTTGCTTTTCATATAGGAAAATATTTGTTGATTCAACTATACTAATACTCTTTTCTTCCTTGTATTTGTCAAACGGGCTTTCCTTTTTGATTTTTGTAGCGGCATTTTTTTCCCTGTTGCTTTGTAATAAGCAATTATTTCACTGATTTTTTTTCGGTCGGCTGTGGTTAACGGTGTTGGGTCAACTACGAAGTCAATGCCTGCCGGTTCTTTTATGTATCCCATTTTCGTTATAATTTAAGTTGGAAAATATTTTTTAATCATTTTAAGTGCTTCTTGCGGAAAGATGACCATTTTCTGTCCTCCAACATGTGTTGCACCTAATGTCTGTTCATAATGCTCAATTAGCCTTGTCTTGGAAGTGAAAGAAACGAAACCTTGATAACCTTTGTCCCATGAAGATTTACAAGTGAAAGCAAACAGGTTGCCGGGAACACCTTCATACAATTTGTTCTTACCTAAATTGAATGGTGCACTTTCAATAAGGTGTAAATAATAATGGTCGTTGTAATCACTGATGCTTAAAAGCCCCTGAACGATTGCAGGATTGTTTCTGATGGTCAGTTTGAAAAGCCGCCTGTCTGTTAGTTTATATTCATTTATCCAATTGAAAAGCCAGCCACTTTTTTTAGTTGTATTCTTCAGGTCTGCTTTTGTTACCGGATGAACATCTGTTGGAAAACTGTCGCCGGAAATAGTATTGACAATACTGTTTGTTAGCTTGTCAATCTCAATTCCTAAGTGATATTTGGTCTGTTTAGCCACTTTTCGAAGGTACAAAAAAATGGTCATTTGGTAAAGTGTTGTGGCCCCGTCAGCGGTTGAAAACCCTAGCGGCGGCGGTGATGTAGTAAGCTATTGATTATTGGAAATGATGTGAGGTTTCTTTTTTCCCAGGCGAGTGTCAGATGGGTTTGTGTGTTGGCTTTGTGGCAGTCGCAGTACTGCGGAGTTGTATTACAGATTAACGCCGGGTACACTCTGCACACAGGCCGGGTGGTGAGACATCGGCTACGAAAATATAAAGTTGGAAGACTCGGCAGGGAAGAGAGGCTGATGGTTAGTCATAGACAAACAATAACCATTCAGCATTTTTTATTTTTTGGGATACTATGGACAATGAGTGCCACTTCTTATTCCCTAATAATCATTTCCTTACCCAATAATCGATCACTACAACTTTATCTAGATTTGGTTTTAATACTTCAACAAAGGCTTTATGATCGGGGTGAACAAGATATTCGTCACGATCATTTTCGCTGGTAAAAGTAACAAAGAAACAAT
>JANORJ010000105.1:0-7019 GCA_031415255.1 Chitinophagaceae bacterium
CTTCAATATCTGGAAAAACCTGCCAAGGCATAGAGGAGTATAACGACAGTACATTACTTATCGGAACAATTTATGGCGGATTGAATTTTTTCAATAAGAGAACAAAAACTTTTTCGCATTTAACCACTGATGATGGATTGCCTTCTAATACAATTTATGCTATAAAAAAAGATACAGCAGGCTATGTATGGTTTACAACAGACTATGGATTGTATAAGTTTAAACCTGCCGGCAAAAAATTTATCCAGTATAGTATGGAGCCAGGTCTTATTAATTCTTCCCTCCACGCAAATAAATTTTATCCTTTGCAGGAAGGACAATGGCTCACCTTCACCACCACGGAAGCAATAAGCTTTTTACCCCAAAACCTGGAATATCAAAATAATGAAAAGCCAAAAACAGAAATAACAGGATTTAAAGTTTTTGACAACCCTGTGCTTATTGATTCATTACTGCATGAAAACAAACCTGTCCGGTTATCTTACAAAGAAAATTTCTTTACGGTGGAATTTGCTGCCTTGAATTTTTTAAGCCTTCAGCAAACCAACTACTATTACAGGCTTAGCGGAACAGATAAAGAATGGGTAAACGGAGGCAGTAACCGTTTTGCCAATTACACCGATTTACAACCGGGTGAATATATATTTGATGTAAAGGCGGAAATCGGTAACAGTACCGGGGAAATAACGTCTTTAAAAATATTCATTACGCCACCATTCTGGAAAACGGTATGGTTCAGAATCCTATGCATTGCAGCAATTGCAGGTATGGTATATATTTTTGCAAAGTGGCGAATTAATACTATCCGTAGCCAGGAAAAAAGAAAATTGCTGTTTAAAAGCCAGATAGCCGAGATTGAAATGAAAGCTCTCCGCAGCCAGATGAACCCTCATTTCATATTCAACTGTATTAACAGCATTGATGCACTGATACAAAGCAATGACAAATACCATGCAACGGTGTACCTTAATAAATTTGCAAAACTTATCCGTAACATACTGGATAGCTCAAAGCAAAATACCGTTACCCTTGCAAAAGACCTTGATACGTTAAAACTGTATATTGAGCTGGAACAACTCCGCCATGAAAATAAATTTATAGCAGCAATAAACGCCGATGATGCTTTGTTGCAGGATGATTATAAAGTGCCTCCGCTTATTATTCAGCCCTTTGTTGAAAATGCTATTTTGCATGGAATACGATACCGGCAGGATAATAACGGGAAAGTATCCGTTTCGGTTATTAAAAAAGAAAACTTCCTGCAGTATATTATTGAAGACAACGGTGTAGGCAGGCATACAGACAATAGTCAGCTGCAAAAAGAAAAAATATCGTATGGAATTGAAATGAGTAATGACAGGGTAAAACTTTTCAATAAAGAAGAAAAAGCGTCTGTTAAAATAACAGATTTATTTTATGATGGTAAACCCTCAGGAACAAAAGTAGAAGTATTACTAAAAATTCAATAATGCTGACAGCAATCATTATAGACGACGAGCAAAAGGGGCGAATTGCCCTTAAGCAAAAATTAAAAGACTATTGCCCGGATGTACAATTGACAGGAGAAGCAGAAGACGGCGATGAAGGCATAAAGCAGATTGAAAAGTACCGGCCTGATATTGTATTTCTTGATATTGAAATGCCGAGAATGGATGGCTTTGAAATGTTGCGCCGGTTGCCTGAAAAAAAATTCCACCTCATTTTTACTACCGCCTATGACCAGTATGCTATCAAAGCCATTAAATATTCGGCGATGGATTACCTGCTGAAGCCAATAGATATTGAGGAGTTAAGACTGGCCGTTTCAAAAGTGAATGACCAAATGCATCCCCAGACGGAAAAAAAGTTGGTACTGCTTGAGCAAAATTTAAAAAATAAAAACGCTTTTAATAAAATTGCTATCCATACACTCGAAGGCCTGTTATTTTTTAATATCAGCGATATCATACACCTAGAGGCTAAAAGTAATTACACCCTTATCTATTTTTCCAATCAGCATAAACTAACTGCAAGCCGGACACTTAAAGAATTTGAAGACCTGTTGCCGGATGATATTTTCTTCCGTCCGCACCATTCCCATCTTATCAATTTAAACTACATCAAACGCTACATAAAAGGTGATGGCGGTCAGATTGAAATGCAGAACGGAAATTATGTGGATGTGTCGAGAAGAAAAAAAGAAGAGTTTCTGAAAGCCATTGGCTATTAGTATTTTTGCCAGATGGAAAAATTTCTAAAAGACCTTTTCGCCAACCAATCGTATGATGAGAATAATTTCTTTTTGCTGGCAGGCCCATGTGTAGTAGAAAGCGAAGAACTATTATCGGAAGTGGCAGAAAAGGTGTCGGGTATTTGTAAAAATTTAGGCATCCCGTATATTTTTAAATCTTCGTACCGAAAAGCTAACCGCACCAGCGGCACCTCGTTTACCGGCTTGGGTGATGAGGTGGCGATGAAAATGCTGCAAAACACTGGCAAAAAATATTCGCTACCTGTTGTTACTGATATTCATTCGCCGGAAGAAGCAAGAACAGCTGCCAACTTTGTAGATGTGTTACAAATACCAGCTTTTCTATGTCGCCAAACAGATTTACTAATTGCCGCCGCCGAAACAGGAAAAATTGTGAATGTAAAAAAAGGACAATTTGTAAGTGGCGAAGCAATGAAGTTTGCCGTTGATAAAATTCGTAAGGCTGGAAATAATAAAATAATGCTGACGGAAAGAGGTACTACTTTCGGCTATCAAGATTTAGTAGTTGACTACCGCAACATACCCGCCATGCAGGCACATGGTGTGCCGGTGGTAATGGATGTTACCCATGCCTTGCAACAACCCAACCAAACAAGTGGTATTACAGGTGGCAACCCGCAACTCATCGGCACTATTGCCAAAGCTGCTATAGCTGCCGGAGCCGAAGGATTGTTTATAGAAACACACCCCAACCCTGCTATTGCAAAAAGTGATGGAGCCAATATGCTGCAATTAGATTTGCTGGAAGGTCTGTTACAACAACTAGTAAAACTTAGAAAAGCAGTTTAAAGAAATTTTATCCTCAAACCACCTGATACAAAAGCAGATAATAGTGATGATGCCGGCAATGATTCGCTGGCGTCTTAAATGGTGGTGGTGTCCTTAAATATAAAAAACGTATTGTCCTAACAACAATACAAAGTGTATAACACTAATTTGTTCATTATCAATGCTATTGGTTTTTGGGATACTGCGTCTTATAGCATAAATTTAGGAGTAAGCTGTGATTGTATGAGACCCCTACTACTAATAACATTCCTTTACATTATTTCTTGCTCCTCAACGGAAGACAAAAATCACAAAGAAAAAAAATCTATGAATTTTACAGAATCTGAAATTTTAGAGCAGTTAGACTTAGCATTTAATGGAACGCCAAGCAAATTTTATCCGTCAGGAAAATCGCAAGACATAAAATATAATTTCTTTCTTGACCTTGAGCACGGCTATTGTGTGACAGCAGGAAACAAAATTCATTTATTTGCAGATTCAACAAGATGGATAATTGTATTTGAAAAAAGTGGTTATCAAAATCGTGGAAGTTCAGCAGAGATTGAATTACACTATATTGGAAATTGTATTAACTATCCAATCAACACATATCCAGAAAGAGATTATATAACCAACACAAGTAGAATAATTCTCATTGACCCAGCCGAATTTGAAAGAATTGAAAATAAAGAAGGTGAGGAAATGGAAACTTTTGAGTTAATAGGTAAGGACATAAAAGAAATTAAAGTTCGAGATAACAAAATTTTATTTGATAACGACTATAAGAATTATGAAAAAGTTGGAATTAAAATAAGAGACTACGACAATCCTAAAAAACTTATAGCTTTTGAAGACTTAGTTAGGTTCTTAAATGAAACTAACCCGACATTAGTTAGTTCAACGGAGCAGGATATTCGTCAACATATACCTAAAGACATTCCAAAAATAATGACAATTGACAAGTTTCATTTTGTAAGTGCATACGATAAAAAAAATCCGCCAAGTCAACAAGAAACATATAAGCTTATTGCTAAAATCTTATTATCAAGAGACACATCAAATTGGAAACCGACTTTAAAACCAAATAATCATTGGACAAATTGGGAATCAGGAAACTTATAAGCGAAGCACAACCACAGCTTACATTGGGTTTTATGCAAGTTGGGCGGAAGGAACGTACAATGAGCAGCGAGTCAGTTCACTATCAGCAGTTGTTCCAGCCGACGTAATTCTATTTGGCTTTTTGTTGTTAACTTCATCAGCATATTTTCAATCAGCAGCGGTTCCGGGCTGGACCTTATAAAATATACCACCTGCAGCAATACCTGACCGTTGAACTAACTAGCTTACACGACTATCATAACTTAAATATCTGTCTATGGTTTATTTTACTCACTTTCTCTCAAAAGAGAGTATACTGTTGCTTACTCTACTTCTATTTATCTATTCAAATGCCCAATCTCAACGTCCAAATATTATTTACATAATGACTGATGACATGGGTTATGGCGATTTGAGTGGTTATGGACGTAAGGACTATATGACGCCAAATTTGGATAATCTAGCTTCACAAGGAATTAAGTTTGTTAATGCATATTCAGCAGGACCACTCTGCACACCTACCCGTACAGCATTTATGACAGGGCGCTATCCTGCAAGAACTCCTGTTGGATTAATAGAACCGCTTACTGGAAACAAAAGAGATACTGCTGTTGGTTTGACTACTGAATATCCTTCGATTGCAACTTTAATGAAAGCTGCTGGTTACGAAACAGCATTAGTAGGAAAATGGCACTTGGGTTCCCGTTCACAACATAGCCCTTCAAAAAATGGGATTAATTATTTTTTTGGCTTTCACAGCGGAGCGGCTGATTACATATCGCACAAAGGTGATGGGGGAACACATGACCTGTATGAAAACGACTCCCTCGTATTCCCAGAAGGCTATCTGACTGATTTATTTTCTCAAAAAGCAATAACATTTATTAAACAAAAACACAGCAAACCTTTCTTTCTAACAATTACATTTAATGCCCCTCACTGGCCATGGCAAGGGCCCACTGATAAGCCTTATGATGATTCGGTAGACTACAGAAAAGGAGGCTCCCCTGCTATTTATGCCGCTATGATGAAAAGCCTCGACGATGCAGTTGGAAACATTATTAAGACATTAGACGAAGAGCAATTATCCAATCAAACAATTGTAATTTTCACTAACGACAACGGAGGTGACAGATATTCGGATAATGGTGGCCTGGCAAAGGATAAAGGAACATTATGGGAGGGCGGAATAAGAGTGCCTGCATTTGTAAGGTGGACGGGTAAGATTAATCCCGGAATCATTACACAACAAGCAGCTATTACCATGGATTGGTCAAAAACCATTTTATCAGCAGGAGGTGCTAAAGCCCATAAAGACTTCCCTTTGGATGGAATAAATCTGATGCCAATTTTGACCGGGAAGAAAAAAAACACAGCCCGAATATTTTACTGGAGAACATTTCAACGCAACAAGCAAAAAGCTATTAGGGATGGGAATTGGAAATATTTACAAGATGAGAAAGGTGAATACCTCTTTAATCTGATTGCTGACCCATGGGAGAAAAATGACGTTAAAGCAAAGGAAGAAACTATTTTTATCCGGTTGAAAAAAAAATATGCTGCTTGGGAAAAAAAAGTTTTACATCCAATTCCTTTATAAATTGAAATACTAAATAATTTATGAGGAATTGTTTGAACAATGTTAACCTTATGACGGAAAGCCGAACCGCTAACAGGCAGCTTGGCAATATGGCGGGGCGACGAATATATTTCTCAACTTTTTGTAATGTCTCGTCCTAAAACAGGTTAACAGTAACAAACCATAGACAACAATAAAAAATAGAACTATATGAGAAAAATAATTTCATTTATGCACATATCGCTTGATGGCTTTGTGGCAGGACCGAACGGTGAAATGGATTGGATTAAAGCTGATGAAGAAATTTTTGATTATGTAGGCAAGCGGATTAGCGAAGGCGACACTGCAGTATATGGACGAGTAACTTATGAGATGATGGAAAACTACTGGCCTACCGCAGCAGACAAGCCAACAGCGACCAAACATGACATTGAACATTCTAAGTGGTATAGCAAAGTTCACAAAGTTGTTTTATCAACAACAATGAAAGACGCTGATTTAACTAACACAACAATTATAAGCGACAACCTTTCAGACAGCATAAATGAAATAAAAGAACAGCCAGGCCTGCCAGCCGACGAGGCAGGTAAAGACATCTTGCTTTTTGGTAGCCCAACAGCAACCCATTCACTTATGCAACAAAACTTAATTGACGGCTACTGGCTATTTGTTAATCCAATTATTCTTGGACGAGGCATTCCATTGTTCACAGACATCAAAGAAAAAATAAAACTAAAACTATTGACTACCCGACAATTTACTTGCGGAGTAACTGAACTGAATTACACAGTGGACAAATAATAACAACGAACCGCTATCAGGAGGTTTGCTACTATGCTGGCAGATGAATAAATTCACCTCCTTTTTTGTCTTGTCATAAAATAGGCAGACGTAATTTTATTCGGCTTTAGTTTCAGGCCGTACATGATAATTTTAGCACAACAGTAAGCACTGTTTGTTATACTACATAGCAAAACACCACTCCCCCAACAGCCATTTCAAACAAAAAATTAAGGTAAAAAAATATTTATAAAAATATTTGCGAAACCGAATAGTTGCACATATATTTGCAACCGATTGGCTTCATATATTAATTATACTACAAAATGAGAAGAGATATTTTTCAGGCAATTGCCGACCCAACAAGGCGGGCCATTATTACCTTACTAGCATTGCAGGCTATGACACCTAACGCCATTGCCGACAATTTCCACACCACCCGGCAAGCAGTTTCTAAACACCTTCGCATACTTACCGAATGCGAACTGGTGAAACAGGAACAGCAAGGCCGAGAAATTTACTACTCACTTGAAATTTAAA
>JANORJ010000106.1:0-2292 GCA_031415255.1 Chitinophagaceae bacterium
AAAAGTGGCAGACTCCTCAGAAAAGAAAAATCTTCACCTGGCTGTTATCTCTTTATTGAGAAAGTCAGATACAACCCTCGTAAATTTTATCCGCAGTGATGCCAATGGCAAATTTGTTTTACCAAAAACAGACACAGGAAAATATATTATATTAATTAGTTACCCACGGTTTGCAGATTACATGGAAAATGTCGATGCGAATGGTGATACTAATCTTGGAGATATTTTTATGACGCAAAAAAGCAAACTCCTGGATGAAGTTGTTATTCGAACAGGAGCTGCTATTCGTATAAAAGGAGATACAACAGAATTTATGGCCGATAGTTTTAAAGTAAAAGAAGGTGCCACTGTTGAAGATCTGTTGAAAAAATTGCCAGGCTTTTCAGTAAACAGTAAAGGAGAAATAGTGGCACAGGGAAAACGGGTAGATAAGGTGCTGGTAGATGGGGAAGAATTTTTTGGAGATGATCCTACGATGGCTACACAAAATATTTCCGCCAAAGCCGTTGACCGGGTACAGATTTTTGAAACAAAAACAGAACAACAGCAACTGACCGGAATGTCTACAGGTAACGAGGGCAAAACAGTTAATATCAAACTAAAAGAAGATGCCAAAAAAGGAGCTTTTGGAAAAGTAATCGCTGGCACTGATTTTACCAAATACATAGATTCAAAAATTCTCTACAACAAGTTTGTTGGGAAAAAGAAATTTTCTGTTTTTGGAACAAGGACAAATATTAATGCCGGTAGCCTGAGCTGGGAAGACAGGCAGAAATTAGGTATTGAAAATGATGCAGAGTATGATGAACTTAGCGGATACTATTTCAGTTTTGGTGGCGGTGATGATTTTAATGACTGGAACCTGCGTGGCTTGCCGGATGCCTACACCGCTGGTGCTTTATTCAGCAATAAATGGAACGCAGATAGAAACAACGTCAATCTCTCTTACCGGTTTAATAGCCTCGGCACAACTAATATCGGTACAACGCTTACGCAAAATATTCTACCGACTGGCCTCACCTACTCCAACCGGTACACAAACAAAAATGCATTGAACCAACAGCATTCCATTAATGGAAAATACGAATGGAAATTTGATTCGCTGACTACTTTTAAAATTGTTACGACCAATACTTTTAAAACAAGCCATACTACCGGCACAGACATCGGCGAGTTTCTTAATGCCAGTCGTGACACCATCAACAGAAGTTTCAGGGATTATGATAACAGCACCAATCGTAAACAAACGGACAACCAGCTTACCTACAAACAACTTTTCAAAAAGAAAAACAGAATATGGCAAACGGTAGTTCGCTATGGTGTAACAGATGATGATAATGATGGATTAAATAATACCGTTATCAGGTATTTTAATAATGGAGTGTTTAATAATGCTGATACAGTTGATCAGCAAAAATTATTTGTTGGCCGCTCTACTACCTACGGCGTTAAAAGCACTTTTAGTGAGCCGCTTTCTGCATCTTGGATGTTGGTAGTTGACTATGCCTATAATAAAAACCATTCTTTATCAAAACGTAACACTTTTGAGAAAGGGTTTACTGATAAATATGAAATACGGGTCGCAGATTTTAGCAATAATTTTGAATTAGATGCTTTCTCCCACAGTGGTAATGCGATTTTCCGCTACACTGGCAAAAAAGTAAGACTTGGGTTAGGTTCCGGCATATCTACAGTTAAATTGGGTTTGCAAAATCTTGATAACAATAGTTTCAATAAGTATAATTTTCTGAATATAACCCCGCAGGTAGGAATTAACTATAGCCCTAAGCAACAAACTGGCATCAGCTTTAATTATCGCGGAACAACCCGGCAGCCGACTATTAACCAGTTACAACCGATACGAGATAATACAGACCCATTGGTTGAATACGTTGGTAACCCGGATTTGAAAGTTGGATTTAACCATAATCTTAATCTTAACTACAACCAATATAAAGTGCTGAAGCAAGTGTATACGTATGCCTATTTAAGTTATAATATTGCGCAAAAGGCCATTACACAGTTTAATACTATTGACCCTGTAACTGGTAAAAGAACATATTACCCGATAAATGTAAATGGCAACAGCAGCTGGAATTTTGGTGGAGAGTGGAGTAAAGGCGGTGGAATGATGCAAGGAACCAATAAAAAATTAGGCTATGGGCTTATGTTAAATGCAAATGGCAACCGTTATATAAATTTCATTAATGGTGAAAAAGCCACTACAAAATCGAATGGCATTAGTTTAAGTGTGATGCTGAACATGGACAGCGAAGATAAATTCAGTTTTAG
>JANORJ010000107.1:0-1889 GCA_031415255.1 Chitinophagaceae bacterium
CAGAGAGACTTATAAAAGATATTACTTTCATTACTACTCCTGCAAAAAAGATTAAAAAGGTATCTCCAATCGTTTTAAAAAAATTAAGGCGGCTTGCTTTTAAACTTGGCTACAATACTATTTCTTTTAATTTCAATAAAAGTCTTTCGTTACCGGCTGCATTTCAGGCATTCAATGTATATAATAGTGAGCCGTCCTGTATGTTGTATGTTGATGAGGCTTATAAAAATATAAATTTCGTTCTTACCGGTGCCGATTTTGATACCTGGTAATTCAACACCATAAAATGATTACTCCGCTAACGGCACATATTATTGTTGCAGAAAAAAATAAACTACCTGCCTGGGAGCATGAAATGCTGACACAATTATTTAACGAAGGATTTATAAAAGATATTACTTTCATTACTACTCCTGCAAAAAAGATTAAACAGGAATTTTTTGCTTACCGTGTTTTTAAAAAATTGGAGAACCAGTGGTTTCGTTCTTTACCTGATGCGTTTAAAGAAATTAACTTGGAAGAAAAATATCCTGACGCCATTTTTACTTCTTTAACAGATACAGCATCGCTTCCTGAAGCAGACTTTGTATATATTTCCTGCCTAGCGGATAATAATTATACAATAGCAAGCATACCTCAATATGGCATCTGGTCAATGGTTTTCGGCAGCGGTAAATACAAAGACGCTGAGCCTCCCGCATTTGGGGAAGTAATGAATGATGAAACAGTAATCGGAAGTTCTTTGTGGGTACAACTTCCGGGAAACAGCAAGATGATAAATGTGTATGAGGGCAACACCTTAACAGTTCCTTACTCTGTAAAAAACAGTTTGAATTGCCTAGCCTGGAAATCTGCATCGTTTTTTGGTTACCGTTTAAAAGAGTTTCTGCTTGCTGGCAATGAAGTTTTTTTAAATAAATATAACAGGATAGAAAAAATTGACGCCACTATAGCCTCAATTCAGAAAAAAGCACCCGGCAATTTTCAACTACTTTTTCTATTTGCCAGAAATATATTCCGTTACCTCGGCTACAAGCTCCGGAAAAAAAATAATGGTCGCTTTTCCTTGCTCTACAGCAACGAAACTTTTAATGGTGGCGCACTGAATCTTGCCTCCTTTAAGCCTGTTACCATGCCGAAAGGTGTATTTCATGCCGACCCATTTATTATTACAAAGGATGGAATAAATTATATTTTTTTTGAAGAGTATATGTATCTCACCAACAAAGCACATATCAGTGTGATGAAAATAGATGACCGAGGGAATTGTTCAACCCCGGTTATCGTTTTGGATAAGCCATATCACCTTTCTTATCCTTTTGTTTTTAAATGGGAAGGTGAATACTTTATGATACCGGAAACAAGTGCCAACAAAACTGTTGAGCTTTATAAAGCGGCGTCATTCCCTTATCAATGGGAGTTAGTGATGAACCTGATGGAAAATATTGTTTTGTTAGACGCTACATTAATTTATGAAAATAATACCTGGTGGATGTTTGGCAGTACCAGCAACACTCCTTTTGCTTCCACCAATGATCAGTTGGTGTTATATTACAGCAACAATTTATTTTCTACTAACTGGACGCCACATCCTCAAAACCCGGTAGCCACTGATATAGCGAATTGCCGCCCCGCCGGAAAAATATTCAGAATTAATAACGAACTCTTTCGCCCCGCACAGAATAATGCATCCCGGCAGTATGGCTATGCATTGACCTTTAATAAAATAAACCGACTTACTGAAACAGATTATTATGAAGAGAAGGTGTCAGAAATAATTCCCGGAAAAGATAATAACCTTACGGCTGTACATACGTTTAATTTCAGCGATGGCTTAGTACTGATTGATGGCATTATAAAAAAATAAGTGACTCTCCGTAGAGAGCCAC
>JANORJ010000108.1:0-1766 GCA_031415255.1 Chitinophagaceae bacterium
CAACGCTGCCAGTACTTTTTCTTTCGTCATTTTCCAAGTATTTGTTAAAAGTCTTTATTAACTGCAAAGTTAACCACTACCGGGGGCAATTTGTTTTACGAAATCAGCAACTTGTCTTTATTTTTGACGCAGTGAAGAAAATTCTATTTTATACAGGCTTACTGCTTCTTACTTTTTCCCAAACTGCCAAAGCCCAGTTTGAAACCAGCCGTGATTCTGTGGTGCAATTATTTGGTGTGATAATGACCGCAGATAGCCTCGTGGGCATTCCCGCTGTGAGTGTAATGGTAAAAGGCCAGAACCGGGGAACGATTTCCAATGCACAGGGTGTTTTCTCTATCGTGGTACTCAAGGGCGACCAGGTAGAATTTTCCCATGTTACGTACAAGCCCAAAACAATTTCCATACCCCGCACCTTAGAAGGCAATCAATACAGTGTTGTTCAATTGATGGTGATTGATACGGTTTATTTACCTGCCACTATCATTCGTCCCAGACCTACTCAGGAACAATTTAAAAGGGACTTTGCCAACACCAAAGTGCCTGATGATGATATTGAAATTGCCCGCCAAAATACCAGTGCCGAAAAACGACGCATACTAATGCGAACCTTGCCCGGCGATGGTGGCGAAGCTGCTAGGATACAGTTTAATAAAATTGCTACCCGTGCCACTTACCAAGGGCAAACACCTCCGCAAAACATTTTTAATCCTGCCGCCTGGGCCAGCTTTATTCAGGCATGGAAACGGGGTGATTTTAAGAATAAATAACCCCCTGAAACGCCCCTGTCCCCCAAAGGGAGACTTAGATCTATGTGTCATTTTAATTTGTAATGTTTTTGACAGGAATTTATTTTGTATTTTGTTACCAGCTTCAGTTTTTCATGGCATCTTCGTTGCGAACTTGTTCTGTTATTCTTTTCTTTTGGGAAAAGGAAAGAATAATCACTCTTCATCGTCCGGTTCATTGGGCAGCAACCCACCCCGGATTTCTAAAGAAAAAAGATTGTTTCAATTCGCCCCTCCAAGGAGAGGAAGATTTCTAATTCCTTACTTTTGATTCTTAATTAAAACAACTTTTACATAAAGTGAATTTTCAAACCTCCCTTTAGGGAATAGGGAAACTAACACTCTAAGAAATGTAACAGGGGCTTGAATAACAAAACTTAAATATTATGGCACTAACCGGGGGCATCTCCATCATCGGCGCTGGCACCATGGGCAATGGCATTGCACATGTATTTGCACAAGCAGGTTTCAAGGTAACTATTGTAGATGTATCGCCGGCACAATTAGACAGGGCGGTGCTCAACATTACCAAAAACCTTGACCGGCAAATAGCAAAAGGAACTATTACTGAAGAACAGAAAAAAGCAACGCTGGCTAACATCAGTATTGAATCGAACATGATTGATGGAGTTCAACAGGCAGCATTGGTAGTGGAAGCCGCTACAGAAAACATAGCCTTAAAGCTCCAGATATTTGAACAGTTGGATAACTATGCGCCGAAAGAAGCAATACTGGCAACTAACACATCGAGTATTTCCATTACAAAAATTGCCGCCGCTACCGGCAGAGCCAGCAAAGTAATTGGTATGCACTTTATGAACCCGGTGCCGGTAATGAAGTTGGTAGAAATAATTAATGGCTATGCCACCAGCAAAGAAGTAACGCATACTATTGTTGAGCTAAGCAAACAACTCGGCAAAGTGCCCTGCGTAGTAAATGACTATCCCGGTTTTATTGCCAACCGCATACTGATGCCGA
>JANORJ010000109.1:0-2352 GCA_031415255.1 Chitinophagaceae bacterium
TTAATTGGATTTGCTAATGGTGGTAATATCGGCCCAAGTGCCGCCACAGCAGGCGCAAAGACGCAAATCGGTATATAAAGTGTATGCTACACAAACTTTTGTACCAACCACCTGATATTGAGCAGGGATATTTTGGGCTGGGTATTGCTGACCATTAATTTCTATTCCAAAATTATCGCAGTTTGCAGCAACCTTTACAATAGTGGCACATGCTTGACCAGCGACGGAACAATTACAATCACTGTTATTCTTGTCTTTTGAACAGGAAACAACGGTAAATAACAAGAAGGCTGAAACGATGAATGAATATTTCATGGGAAGTTGTTTTAGGTATTTCCATTTATTTAGACGGCAAAGGTTATACCAAATTCTCTTAAAAGGCGAGTTTTAAGCGTTACTCTTAAAATTACTTTTATCATTATCATCCCGGTAGTAGCAAAAATGCCAGATAACAAAATGTCTGGGGATTTATTACTCAAGCCCCTCTACTTCAATATTCTTTTCGTAACGGTAGTATGAATTAAAAAAAATAAATACTGCCATACCCAGGCATATCAGCGGTAATAACCAGCGATTGGCAGATAAGCTAAAAAATAAAGTAACAATCCATACCCCAAATAACAATTGCAGAAATCCTTCCATCTTCATGTCCTCTGTGTATAGGAGGCAATGCAATAAAAGCAGCAGGGAAGGGCCCATTAGTATCATCCATATATAATTCGTAACGTCATGCTGCTGAATGGCTACTCCTTTTAATGCCCATATTTCTGGTAGCAATACAATTATATAAACACCAAGCAAAGAAAGAAGTGTAGTTAAAGGTTTTATGGGCAGATTTCTATAAAAAGACATTTTGGATTCCATAAAATGCTGGTTTCGGTAAATGAGAATGCTGTGTGCAAACAATGAAGTGAGGTATACCAACCATAGCATTCTGTCTTCAAATAGCCGTGCATCCGTTTTAGCAAAAAAATACAAGCAACTAAACGAAATTAATTTAAGTAGTAATAGGACTACAAATTGTTCGGCGAAAATGAATTTTAGTAGAAAAGAGAAAAGGTTATTGGGTAAATGGAAAGTAGGGAGCGAAATTTTCAATTCTGTTAATTTTATTTTTTGCAGTAAAAAATAAATACATGTAGTAGTAATAGCCCAAAGACACAGCAATGTACATACGACCGCCAACCCACCTTTTATATGCTTATTTATTAGTGAAACAATTATAGCTGCCAGCCCATAGCATAAAATAGGTGCCAGTAATTGAAGTTGTAAAAACAGAAGCTGTAAAAATCTTTTTCGAGGCGGTACTGCATTCAGCTGTTGTAGAAAATTATAAGCTTTACTTTTTGTGCATCCGTTAACGAATTGAATAGTTTTGAACGAGTATAGAATCCAAATAAGCAATGCAATAAGAAAAAATTGAACAGAAGAAGAAATTCCATTAATAAATACATAGTGAAGTTCCAATGTTTGTTGAAAATGAGGGTACAGGCCAAACAATAAGAAAAAAATAAACAGGAAAAAACCTGAATTCCTCCTGTAATATGGAGCAACAATCGAATGCTGTAGTATTTGGGTAACACTCTTCATATTGCTTGGCTTACAGATACCAATTCTTTATCTTTCAGAATAAATGTTTTGTCAAAATGAATAGTAGTATTCTCAATGTCATGATGAGAGGTAATGATAAAAGAAATATTTTTTTGTTGTCGCTGCTGCATAATCAGTTCACATAATGCTTTTTGGGATGATTGATCCAATGTGGTTAAGGGTTCATCTAATAGTATCCATTTTGGCTGTCCGATAAATGCCAGTAGCAATGATAATTTTTTAAGCATGCCACTTGAATAACTACCGGTGGGGTTTTGCAGGTAATCATCTATTGCAAGTACCTGCCTGATTTCATCTACCTGTTCTTTTGTTCCCTTTTTTATATTACTTACAAAATCAATCAATTCATTACCCGTTAAAAAAGAAGGATAGACTGGCTCAGCTTCAGCATGATTTAATTTGAGCCGATAGGGTACTGGATTTTTGCGTAGCGATATATTATTTTCAATTAAGACTTCTCCTTTAAAGGGAATCAATCCCGCTAACATTTTCATAAAAGTGGACTTTCCGGCTCCGTTTACCCCTTTCAGCCAATAGATCCCCGCAGGTAGAGTCAGTTCATCAATACTGAAAATATGGTGGCTGCCGTACCATTTTTGTATGTTGTTGAGAGATAACATGATGGTCGCAAAAGTCATCAAATGTTTTGATACAATAGCTTAAAGTATTTATAATTGTTGAGTTACCTTTGCCCACTATTTATGAAGACAAGAACTCTCAAAAAAGACAAAGTAAACATCA
>JANORJ010000110.1:0-4566 GCA_031415255.1 Chitinophagaceae bacterium
TAAACATCGTACCATTCCGAGTATATAAACAAAAAGATGAAGTTGTTTTTGAGAATAGTGGAACTTGTGTCGTAAGTTACATTTATGACAACAGCAAAAAGCGGTTTACATTTTATCGAGCTACTTGTAATGGATTGTGAAAAATGCAATTCCATCCGACGAATAAAGCCAAGCTGTAGTTCTTAATATCATCTTTTTCTACCATCAACGGTTCTAGGCAGACGGAATTCTATTTCCCAACCAGAACAAAGCCATGTCTGTTTCCTCACCCCTGACTTTCCCAGCACTTCATTTCTCCTTCCTACCAATAAAAAGTGAAAAAATGACCTGCGGCTCTTTTAGGTCACAAATTTGAAGCATCTTGGTACTGAATTTGCCTAAAGGGTACGATTACCTATTTTTACAGCTTAAATGACTGAATCTGAGGAGATTTAAAAAAATATTGAAGTGGTTTTTTCTGTCCCTGCTTTTCCTCATTGTGGGGCTGTATATTTTTATCCAGACCCCATTTGGCCAAAATTGGATTGCCCGGCAGGTAACCAAGCGGCTTAGCTATGACCTGCAGACCAAAGTCCGAATACAGCATGTGGATTTTTCCCTTTTCAATAACATGCACCTGCAAGGGGTGCTGATAGAAGACCGCAAAGGCGACACCCTTTTATATGCCGGCGACATGAAAGTGCGGATTACCGATTGGTTCTTTTTTAAAAAAGAAGCTGAACTAAAATATATCGGGCTGGAAAATGCAGTTATAAAATTTCAACGGACAGATTCTGTCTGGCGGCAACAATTCATCTTCGATTATTTTGCCTCGCCTTCAACGGGCAGCAAAAAGAAAAAAGCCGGCATTCAGTTCAACCTGAAAAAAGTGGAGCTGAAAAATGTAACGTTTATAAAAAAAGATGCCTGGCTGGGAGAAGATATGATGATGCAAGTGGGTAGCATGACGATGGATGCGGACAAGCTGAGTTTATCGGGCAATCAATATGAAATCAATTCGCTTATTCTGAAAGACCCGTTGGTGTCCATCAATAGTTATTCAAAACTGAAGCCAACTGATTCCCTGAAAAAAGCTGAACCGATAGAAACCATTATAAAAGCAATGTCATGGAATAGTGGAAAAACCATTTTCAAAATTGCTGATTTTAAAATCATCAACGGCACATTTAAAACAGACAAACAAACCAACCGTCAGCCATTTAATTATTTCGACGGACAACATATTTTATTCACAGAAATAAATGGCGAACTAAGTAATGCAGGTTTTGTTGGCGACACTATTTATTCGAAACTAAAATTAACCGCCAAAGAAAGAAGCGGACTAGCATTAAAAAAATTCGATGCTGATGTAAAATTTACGCCAACAGGAATGGCTTTCAGCAATATGGATTTGGTTACCAATAGAAGCACCCTACGCAATTACTTTTCCATGTCGTATGATGATATAAAAGACATGGGCAATTTTATTCATAAAGTAAAATTAGCAGCTGTTTTTGATGACTCGTATATTGACAGCGATGATATTGCCTTCTTTGCTCCGGCTATGAAAACCTGGAAAAAGAAAATAAGTATAAAAGGAAAAATAAGAGGAACGATTGATGACCTTGTTGGCAGAGAAATGATAATAAAGGCAGGCAACAGCACCATACTTAACGGTGATATCTCCATGACAGGATTGCCGGATATTAATCAAACCTTTATAGATTTTAAAGCAAATGATTTTAGAACAACCTACAATGATGTTGTAACAATTGTGCCAGCCATACGCCGGATAAAAAGTCCTGACCTGCGAAAAATTCAATACATCAACTTCAAAGGAAGTTTTACAGGGTTCATAAGAGACTTTGTAACCTTTGGCACTATTCAAACAAATCTTGGCACCATTACCAGTGATATTAATATGAAACTGCCCCGTGGCAAAGAGCCGATTTACTCAGGCAGTATTGCTACTGATAATTTCAGGTTGGGAGAATTTTTGGGAGATAGAAATTTTGGTTCGGTCTCGTTAAAAGGCACCATCAAGGGAAGCGGCTTTAGTGATAAAACCCGCAGCACCATCATTGACGGAAACATCCGCTATGCAGATTATAAAAATTATCGCTATCAAAACATATCGGTAAATGGGAAGCTGGATAAAAAATTATTTGAAGGCGTAGCATCCATCCGGGACGAAAATGCTGACCTTACCCTGAACGGTGTTATTGATTTTAACAGCAGTACTCCCCGGTTTGATTTGATAGCAGATGTGATAAACGTAAACCTGAAAAACCTTAAGATCACCAACGACAGTATCAGTTTTGCGGGCAAATTGAATTTTAATTTTACCAGCAATGGTATTGAAAATTTTTTAGGCCAGGCAAGAATTTCAGATGGGCAAATAACAAAAAATGGCCATCGTCTCCCTTTCGATTCACTAAATATTTCCTCTGAATATATTGACAGTGTAAAAACACTAACCGTACTTTCCAATGAGTTTGAAGCAACAGTGTCGGGTGATTACAGCCTTGTTGATTTACCAGATGCCTTTACATATTTTCTTAATAAGTATTATCCGGCCTATATAAAAGCCCCCAGAAAATATACAAGGAACCAAGACATTAAATTTAATATCACTACTTACAATGCAGATGAATATTTGTTGCTGATTGATTCAAGTATAACAGGTTTCAACAACAGTCATTTTGAAGGCAGTCTTAATCTTGCCCGCAATGAATTAAACTTTACCGCCAACGTACCACAGTTCAAGTTTAAACAATACAACTTTGATGAAGTAAAAATTTTGGCGAAGGGAAACAGTGACAGCCTTGTAGTTACAGGTGAAACAAGAAACATTCGAATTAATGATAGTCTCAATATACCTTTTGCACTTTTTAATATCAATGCCCGGAACGATTCATCTATAGTAAGTATCAATTCTGGCGCCAATCAAACAGTAGAGAAAGCAAACCTTAATGCACTGGTGCTTACGTATAGCGATGGAGTGGAAATAGAATTTGACCCTTCAAGTTTTACCGTAAATGGCAAAACATGGTCAATCGATGAAAATGGAGTATTAAAATTCAGACGAAATAATCCGGCAAGTGGTCAGTTAGTATTAACCGAAGGCGAACAAAAGATAATGATGAAAACATCGCCATCCACCAAAGGAAACTGGAACGATTTAAAAGTAGAATTAACGAAAGTAAATCTAGGTGACTTTGCTCCTTTCTTTATGCCCAACAACAGGTTGGAAGGATTACTGTCGGGAAACATATTGGTAGAAGACCCAACAAGTAATTTAAAAATTACTTCTGATGATATAAGAACTCAATTCCTACGATTGGATAATGACTCATTGGGAGAAGTAACAACCATCTTGGCTTATGACAACATAACCAAAGAGCTAAAAATAAAAGGCAACACAATAAATCAGGAAAATTATCTTGGGTTTGATGCGCATATTTTTCTAGGCGATAAACTGAAAGCAAAAGACAATGTGATTGCACTGAAAGCAAAAAATTTTCAGATAAAAATATTAGAACGTTTTCTCGGCACCCTTTTCACGGATATGCAAGGATACCTTACCGGTGATATTAATCTGAATGGCGAATTTAAAAATCTAAGTGTAGTTGGCAAAGGAAGATTAAAAGATGCTGGGTTAAAAGTAATTTTTACTCAATGTTTTTATAAAATTCAGGACACCGATATTGAGCTTACACCGGAAAAAATAAACCTTGATGGAATTGTGCTGACCGATACCGTTACCGGCAATCCTATTTACATAACCGGCGGTATGGAACATCAGTCTTTTAAAAACATGTTCTATAATCTTGACATCTCCACACAAAAACCAAATACAACCAGCGCTAACAATAATAAACCTGTGTTGTTACTCAATACTTCTTATAAAGACAATAAACAGTTTTATGGAAGAGTAAAGGGAACAGGTTCGCTAACTCTGGCCGGCCCACAGTCAGAAATGTTTATGACGATAAATGCTATTGCTTCTGATAAAGACAGCAGTACTATGACCATCCCTTCTTCCAACAACCGGGAGTCGGGCATTGCCGATTTTTTGATAGAAAGAAAATACGGACGAGAAATGGATGATAGTGGTTATAATAAAAATGCTACTAATATTATTTATGATGTGGAAGTAACAGCTACACCATTGGTAACCGTTAAAGTAGTATTGGATGAATTGACTGGTGATGAAATAAAAGGTAGAGGAGCAGGAACATTAAAAATACGTTCCGGCACATCAGAACCTTTATCATTGCGGGGCCGGTTTGATATTGACGAAGGGGATTACCTTTTTACATTCCAGTCTTTTTTTAAAAAACCGTTTGTACTGAAAAAAGGGGAAGACAATTATATTGAATGGTCTGGCGATCCGTTTGATGCAAGGATTAACCTGACTGCTGTGTACACAGCTACCAATGTTAGCTATGAACCGCTTGCTTCTACATTGCAGGGGCTTGACCAAACTCAGGGCATTTCCCGTGCAAGAGGTGATGTGTATGTGGTAGCCAGACTTACTGAAAAACTATTTCAGCCAAAATTTAATTTCAGTCTCGAATTTCCCAC
>JANORJ010000111.1:0-1543 GCA_031415255.1 Chitinophagaceae bacterium
AACATGGTAAAATTGCACCGGAATATGATTGAACTCTTGTAAACCTGATTCGGCTGTGATTTCTGTCACATTGTGAGCAAGGCCTTTGATATAATCTTGCATAAATATTTTACATGGAAATCATTGGCTACATCGCATCACTTATAATCGGCATTTCCCTCGGTCTTATCGGCGGTGGTGGCTCCATTCTTACAGTTCCGGTTTTAGTGTACCTTTTTAAAGTAGAGCCGGTTGTAGCCACAGCCTATTCCTTATTTATTGTAGGACTGGCAAGTCTTGTAGGAGCCATTCCAAAATATAAGCAGGGACAAGTGAACCTGAAGACGGCCCTGATTTTCGGCATCCCTTCCATTATAGCTGTATTCGCTACCCGCAAATTTATAGTTCCCCGTATTCCACAGGAAGTTTTTACTATCGGAGATTTTGTAGTAACGAAAAGTATTCTGATGATGATACTCTTTGCTGTACTAATGGTATTTGCCTCTGTATCTATGATTCGGGAAAAGAATAAAAACAGTAATCAAATACCAGAAGAAATTAAACAAAAATTTAATTACCCGTTAATACTGGTAGAAGGTGCCGTAGTTGGTACACTAACAGGCCTTGTAGGTGCCGGTGGTGGTTTTCTTATCATTCCTGCATTGGTTATATTAAGTAAACTACCAATGAAACAAGCTGTGGGTACTTCACTACTCATCATAGCTGCCAAATCATTGATTGGCTTTACGGGAGATTTATCCAATTACACCATGGACTGGAAGATATTACTTTCCGTAACTGCATTGGCAATTGTCGGAATTTTTATTGGTGATGCACTAAGCAAAAAAGTGGATGGCAATAAATTGAAAAAAGGCTTCGGCTGGTTTGTGCTGGTGATGGGTATTTATATAATTGTAAAAGAATTATTCTTCTCTGGCGGTAGCTCTCATTAATTGTGATGAATGTCACTGTACAGAATTATTCAGAATCCGAAATTTGACATATCAATTAAAAATTAAAAACTAATAATATGAAAGTAGAACAAATTTATACCGGCTGCCTTGCACAAGGTGCTTACTACATTGAAAGTAATGGCGAAGCAGTAGTTATTGATCCGTTGCGTGAAGTACTTCCTTATATTCAGAAGGCCGAACGAAACAATTCAAAAATCAAATATGTACTGGAAACTCACTTTCATGCTGACTTTGTAAGTGGTCACTTAGACCTGAGCAAAAAAACAGGGGCTCCTATTATTTACGGACCAAATGCAAAACCAGAGTTTGAAGCTCATATCGCCAAAGATGGTGAAGAATTTAAAGTGGGCAATGTAACATTGAAAGTGTTGCACACCCCCGGCCATACTATGGAGAGTACATGTTATTTATTGAAAGATGAGAACGGAAAAGATGTAGCATTATTCTCAGGGGATACATTGTTTATCGGCGATGTTGGCCGCCCCGACCTGGCACAAAAATTAGTGACCGACCTAACACAAGAAAAATTAGCTGGTTATTTATTTGATTCGCTTCGCAATAAAATAATGCCGCTGGACAATGACATTATT
>JANORJ010000112.1:0-4297 GCA_031415255.1 Chitinophagaceae bacterium
CATACACCACCGACATTGGCCCTTCTACTATTTCAATTCTTTCAATAGAATTAATATCAACCTGGTTAATATTAATTTCGTTAGAAAATCCCTGGCGACCTACCATTGGAACACCGTCTAATAGAATTTTTACATTTTGGCCGGATAATCCCATCATAGATATTCCTGAGCCGCCTGTTGGAAGGTCTTGCGAAAACCGAATGTTCAATTCGTTATTTAATACATCCTGCAATTTGGCAGCTCCTTGTTGTTGAATCCTTTCCTTGGAAATGGTACGAACCTGGTAAACAGAATTCTTTACGGATTGTGGTTTGTATTGACCGGTAACTACAACGCCATCCAAATCTTTTGCCTTCGTAGTGTCCTCTTGCGCAATTAGTGAAGTGGTAATTAAAAAAACAGTAAGCAGTGTAAAAAAATTTCTCATAATCTTTGATTGCGGGTGTAAAGTTGTTTCAGTAAAAAAGGAGTTTTATCATGTGTGTGTCAAGAACTTGATTTTACCAATAGTTTGACAATAGAATGACTAACTCAATCAGCTAATCATAGAAACAACTGACAGAAATCATTTGTTGTGTTGTTATTAAAATAATGCTGGCGCAAATTTGAAGTTGAATGAAAAGTCAACCATAACAAATCGGGAAACGATTTGCTCAAAAAGGAAACTGACTATCACCAGACAAAAAAAATGCTGTTCACATGGAGCAGCATTTTGTTACTAAATTATTTATCGGCTCAATCAGAATTTTGCACCTACACTTATAAAGAAAGTTCTTCCATCAGCCGGTAATGCACCTGGGCCGGGATAACCACCTGCACGGCGGGTGAAATATATTTCATTTGTAAAGTTATTGATGCCTGCTTTGATACTTAGGTTTTTTGAAACCTTATATGCCGTTGTCAAATCAAGCACTGTGTATGCAGGTATTAAACCATTGTTGCCATTTGCAGTTGGTTTTATTGTGTTGTTTGCATCACTAAAAGTTTCGCCAACTCGGCTTACCTGCGTAGTAATAAGCAATTTTTTATAACCGGCAGTTATACCACCACGGAAAATATGCTGCGGGGCATTCTCTAGTTTTTTTCCCTTGGTTGCTGCGTCCTTATGGTCGCTGGCATATTTAGCATCTGTATATCCATAAGAGCCAAATAAAATAATATCTGAATTTTTATTTTTTGAAAAAGCACGGGCAGCATTAAATTCAGCGTATCCTTCAAATCCTTTGCTGGTACTGTTGCCCACATTCGTTATTAATCGGTATGATGGTGAGCCTGCCACGGTAACAGTTCCAATACGATTATTGTATTGCAAATAAAATCCGCTGACATCAAATTGAAGAAAGTCTTTTATTTTTCCCCGATAGCCCAAGTCAAGATTATATCCTTTTGAATCTTTTAAATCATTATCCACCACATCTGTAGTTGGCGGTGCCTGCAAATTGGCAAACTGAATAGGCCGGTATGCCTGTGAGAAATTACCATAGAACTCAGTTGTTTTTGTAAGATGATATTCTGCACCGATGCCCGCGAGCAAAAAAGTGCGGCTGCGTTTTACATTTTGTAATAAAATTTCTGCACCACCGGAAGTATATCCGTTTCTACCGGAAGCAGAACCTTCCAGCCACTCATAACGAATACCGGGTATTATCAAAATTTTATCGGAGACACGAAAAATATTTTCGACAAATGCTGCGGCATTGTTCGACCTAAATTCTATGTCTCTCGGATAATTACCAATCACCGTCACATCATATTCAGTTCCGGTAGTTCCTTTTCCATCGGCACGGCGGTGTGTAGTGCCAGTGTAAAGTCGGATACCACCTGATAGTGTATTGCTCATTCTTCCTAATGAATAATCGGTAATGATGCGGCTTTCCATTCCGTAGTTGCGGTACTCATCTATCTGCACTGTTCTGTTATTATAGTCACTGGTAGATGCATTAATACTGTCCTTGGTCGTAATGGATTGTAAAAAACCAACGCTGCTTCTATTACCAATGGTAGCAAACAATTTTGTATTCCATCTTGCTTTTTCACTCAATTTATAATTAAGGATTAAAGCTGGTGTGGTCCATTTAATATCAAACCAGTTTCTGCTACGAAAACTTTGTTGGGCGTCCACATTCAATAAAGAATCGGTTAGCCCACCCGGCTGTTGGCTTCGGATATGCGAATGCATTACTTCCGTTGTTAAAGAAAGTTTTGGTGTGAAATAATAAGTAACAGTACCAAATCCTGCATTGGTAAAGTAGCGGCTATTTTGTCTCCATCCATTACCATTGCGATGGTCGAAGAAAGAATAGTAATGTAGTTTTTTTGTTTTACCACCAATAGCATTGTAACTATTGAACAAGGCTTTGCTGCCAACGGTTTGCTGTGTTTCAAATTCAAACTTTTTATTTATCTCACTGCCGTTGCGAAGAATATAATTTACGAGGCCGCCAAACTGCGGACCATATTGTAAAGAACCCTGTCCCCTCACTACTTCTATTCTTTGCACTGCCTGTAACTGTGGATTATAATAAGCTTCCGGATAACCAAAAGGATCGGCAGCAATATCATATCCATTCTGACGAATATTAAACTCCCAACTACGGTTAGGGCTAAGGCCTCTTGCAGCTATACCAATTTGAATACCACTTGGGTCACTTTCCCAAATATGAATGCCCGGTACCTTTGCCAATACCTGGCGCATAGTATTAGTAACCACATTGCCCTGAACATTATCCAAAACTATCAGTGCATTCTTCTTGCCAGCATAAATAGAAGTACCCACTACTTCCGGCATTTGCTGATAATCACTTTTACTGTTGCGGCCTACCACAGTAATATCTGGTAAATATTTATGCGTTGGATTTGTAGAGTCATCATGAAAAACTTTCTTGTCGCCCTGTGCTGTAGCTATAGTGGTAGAAAAAACAATCCCAGTCAATATCAATACTCTCTTAAGCATGCTAAAATTTTAGGCTGCAAAAATGGCTAAGTAAAGACTCATTATTGTTACTGAAAAAGGAAAACGATTTACGCAATACGGAAACTGACTGAAGGCTGACAAACAGCTGTTTGCATTAAGGCATCAGTTTTGTGTAAAAAAAATGACCGTCCAATTGGACAGTCATTTTATATAAAGTGAGTATCTTGATTATTCCACTACCACAATTCCTTTCGCCATTATTTTCACTTCTTTCTGAGGTTGAGTAATAGCTGCAATTTCTTCTTTCGATTTTTTTGCATCTTCTGCATAATGCTTTAATTCAGCTACAGAAGTTGTTTTCATTTTTACTTCGCCATCTATTACCACTGTTTTTCCTTTAGCCGCTAATGGCAGAAAAAAACCATAGTCTTTCATTTTGACCGTAGCTGTTTTTCCATCGCTCAGTTCTAATTTCAGCCAGCAACCTTTGTTGGGACAAACTTCCAGTATTTTGGCTTTAATTTTTACATCTCCAAATTCGGTACCGCCATTCAATTTTCCAACTACATCATTAATGTTTAATACATTTTCTGTAGTTGAAACTTTTTCACCATACCATTCACCTGGTTTAGCATCACCTTCAGGTGGTTGTGCATTGGCAATAAAACCGAAAGTGGCAATGGCAAGTGTAAGAAATAATTTTTTCATGTGTATATTTTTATCTGATTTTGAATGTTTGGACAGCAAAGATAGTTTTTTCGGCCAAATAGTTGCCTATTCCGGGATGACCGGTTTTTTAAACTCGATTGGTGGTGCGGAAATAGCGTTTAGAAAGGCTAGCAGGTCTTTTTTTTCGAATTTGCTCAATCCTATCTTTTTCACTAATTCATCATTTTTTCCCACCCCGCCTTTGTTGTAAATTTCTACAATAGCAGCTAGGTCTTTTTTGCTTCCATCATGCATATATGGACCAGTTTTGGCCACATCCCGCAAAGAAGGGGTTTTAAATTTCCCCATGTCCACTTCTTTATGTGTCACCTTGTACAACCCTTCATCAAATCCGGGAGTAGCGTTGTAAAAAAATCCATTATTATGAAACTGATTATCTGAAAATAAAGCACCGTTATGACAGTTCATGCACCTTGCCTTGGTACGAAATAAATGTAACCCTCTTATTTCTTCATTGTTCAATGCTTTTTTATTGCCTGCCAAAAAATCATCAAACCTGCTTTTGCGGCTTACAATTGTTTTTTCAAAAATGGCAATAGATATAGTGAGTCGTTGCGGACTGATTTCATCATCACCAAAGGCTTGCTTAAATAAGTTGCGATAACCTTTTATTTTACTCAGTGTTCGCATCACCACATGCATTTCATTATGCAT
>JANORJ010000113.1:0-1790 GCA_031415255.1 Chitinophagaceae bacterium
AAATAAGCAGCGCCACTGCTGCACCAATCAATTTTGGTTCTCTGGCCAATGCCCTAAAAGATTGAAAAGCAGGATTATTTGGGTCAGCCCAGGTGTACGTCATCCAGATGGCACCAGTGGCATAGCCTAAAAGTCCGAAGAGAATACCGACTGCCGCAAACTGACGGGCATAAATATCATATTTCAGATTGAAAGTTCGCAGGTAGCGAATAGCATTAACGACGGAAATGGTAAACAGCGTCATCATTGCCATCCACATGGCCACATGAAAGAAAAGGTTGCGGCTTGTTTGTTCAAGGGCAGGTAAATCGGGAACTTTTACTAATAATCCCATTGTGAAAGTGAAGACCAGCAATAGAATGCCGGTAATCTTCCACCAGGACTTGTACATATAGTTTTTTGTGTCAGTCATCGGGGGGCCAAAAAGAAGAGGCGGTTGGCCGGTTGAATGTGAGGCAAAAATAAGGTGATGCCGTTAAACCCTGAATAAATTTTCTGTACGATTTTGGATGTGTATAAAGACATGCCAGTGTAATAGGTAATGATTTTTGAGTTATAGAATAAAATACCCAAAGCATTGAAGGGCATCCTTATTTACAGTGAATCTGTTCGATATTTTCTAATCTTTCCAAAGGAAGGGGAAAAGTATAACTGCCAGCAAAACGACCATAACATCTAATGCTACCAGCAGCAAAACGGTGTTTAAAGAAATAGTAAGCAGCGGGGCAAAAGCTGCATTCGACAATTTCATTAATAATAATAACTGGGGAATGATGATGGGAAAGCCAAGCACCGCCATGATAGCGGCATTTTGTTGTGCTTTAGCGGCAATAGCGGCAAGAAAAGTAAAAACAAGACTAAGGCTCCACCCACCGAGCAATACCAAGCCGATAAAGGGTCCTGCTTTTTCAATTGGGTTGCCAAGAAAGAGTGTAAACAAGAAGAGGCTGAGTAGGCTCATCGCCAGCATCAGCAGCGAGTTGAAGAATAATTTAGCTAACACAAAATCTGCCGGACTGGCAATAGAATAGAAGTAAAGCATCCGGGCTTTATTTTCCTGTAAAAAACTTTTGGCAACGGCATTGATGCAGATAAATAGTTGGATAACCCAGAACAAACCATTCCACACCCGGCTCTCTGGTTCATCTATTGCATTAAACAAAACGAAAATGGTGGCGCCTATATACAATACAATGCCGTAAAAACTATACTGCTGTCTTACTTCCAGTAACAAGTCTTTTTTAAATAAGGTAAATATGTGCCGTACTGCGCTGATAGTGGCTTATTTATCGGCGAAAGTACTATTTACTTCCGGTAGGGTATGCATTTAATATTCTAATTTGCAGCCTACAAAAAACTACACTAATGAAAACAATAAAAACATTCTTACTAATTATTGTATCAATAACAATTGTTGTTGGAATACAATCTTGCAAGACTGCCCAAAATGCTACGGGATCTAAAATGCTAAAGTTCAATTTTGAAAAAGGGAAGGGGTATGATTATGAAATGATCTCCAATATAGACCAGGAAGTGATGGGCCAGAATATGCAGATGGATATGTCGGCCTACTATTCTATGGATGTTTCAGAAGATGATGGGAATATGAAAACCATTAGCAGTACGATTGACAGGTTTAAAATGAAAATGGGCTTCGGCGGTTTCAATATTGATGTGGATACAGATAAACCACTACCCAGTAAGGACGCAACTGATGTAGGGAAAGACCCGATAAAGATGATCAACTCTATATTCGGGGCCATCAAAGGCCAGAAGTTTACGATGAAAGT
>JANORJ010000114.1:0-3162 GCA_031415255.1 Chitinophagaceae bacterium
CATAGACAGAATAGCCTTTACAAATTTTGTACCGGCAGTTTTGTTGTGCTCTTTCAACGAAACGTAGCAAATAGCAATCAGGCTTTTCTTTACCTTGGTATGATCTACTAATGTTGCATACTGTTTTATCACTCCATTGGCTTCCATCCGTTTAATACGTTCATGCACTGGTGTAGTACTTAGGTGTATTTTGTCAGCAATTTCTTTCACTGTCATCCTCGCATGTTGCTGCAACAGATTTAGTATTGACAGGTCTTTTGCATCCAATACAATATCGTTGATAGCTGTTTTTTCTGTTTTAGTAGCTTTTGCCATCGGTAAAAAGGAGTTTTAGCTTTTATTAGCACAATAAAAGAATATTCCACCAAATTTACACAATTCTTTAGAATAATATGCTATAATAGTACATTTGTGTTCTAAAAATAAAATATGTCAACATTATCTAAAACATCAATTGATTTCAACCTAGCTTACAAGGTTGCAGATATTTCCCTTGCAGAATGGGGACGTAAAGAAATTCGTTTGGCTGAAGCAGAAATGCCCGGTCTTATGTCTATCCGTAAAGAATATGGCCCTTCTCAACCACTAAAAGGTGCAAGAGTTGCTGGTTGTCTACACATGACGATTCAAACCGCTGTGTTAATAGAAACATTAACTGCATTAGGTGCAGAAGTAAAATGGAGCTCTTGCAACATATTCTCTACACAAGATCATGCTGCTGCTGCTATTGCCGCTGCAGGTATTGGTGTGTTTGCCTGGAAAGGTCAATCACAAGAAGAAGCTGATTGGTGCATTGAACAAACATTGTTCTTTGGCGCACAAGACAAGCCTTTGAATATGATATTGGATGATGGTGGTGATTTGACCAATATGGTATTGGATACATATCCAGAATTAATTCAGCATGTAAAAGGTGTTTCTGAAGAAACCACAACTGGTGTACACAGTTTATATGAAAGAGAAGCAAAAGGTACATTACCTATGCCAGCTATTAATGTAAATGATTATTTTACTAAATCTAAGTTTGATAATAAATATGGTTGTAAAGAATCATTAGTGGATTCTATCCGCCGTGCTACCGATGTAATGCTGGCTGGTAAAGTAGCCGTAGTAGGTGGTTATGGTGATGTGGGTAAAGGTTCTGCTGCTTCTTTAGCTGGAGCCGGTTGCCGTGTTATTGTTACAGAAATTGATCCTATCTGTGCATTACAAGCAGCAATGGATGGTTTTGAAGTAAAGAAAATGATTGATGCGGTAAAAGAAGCTGACATTGTTGTTACGGCGAGTGGTTGCCGTGATTTGATAAGAGGCGAACATTTCAAATCAATGAAAGACAAAGTAATCGTTTGTAATATCGGACACTTTGATATTGAAATTGATATTGCCTGGTTGAATACTAACTATGGTGATTCAAAAGATACTATCAAACCACAGGTAGATATTTATAATGTAGATGGACATGATGTTATCATTTTGGCTGAAGGCCGTTTAGTAAATCTTGGTTGTGCCACTGGTCACCCATCCTTTGTAATGAGTAATTCTTTCAGCAATCAAACACTGGCGCAGATAGAATTATGGACTAACAACAAGAACTACGAGAACAAAGTATATGTGCTGCCAAAGCATTTGGATGAAAAAGTTGCCCGCCTTCACCTTGCTAAAATTGGTGTGGTATTGGAAGAATTGACAGATGCACAATCAGAATACTTAGGTATCAGCAAAGAAGGACCGTTTAAGTCTGACCTTTACAGATATTAATAGCATTTAATTTTTATAGATAAAACCCGTCCCGATAGTTATCGGGGCGGGTTTTTTATTATCCTTTTTAAAAATTACCAATAACCCACCGATTGCAGTATTTTAGTACTCAACTACTATTTATGAAAAAAGGTTTCCTTGCTATTATCTGTCTTGCCTTTGCAACCATCTCCCAGGCACAAAAAACTTATATCTGGTGCGGCACCTTGATTGACGGCATTTCCAACGAGCCAAAAAAGAACATGACCATTGTAGTAGAGAAAAATAAAATCATTGCAGTTGAAAATGGTTTCACCAAACCGGGTATAACAGACAAGACAATTGATTTAAAAACAAAAACCATCACACCCGGATGGATTGATATGCATGTACACTTTGAAACGGAAACTAAAAAAGGAAACCTTGCCGACAGGTTTACCGCCAACTCAGCTGATGTAGCTTTTGAATCATTAAAATATGCCAGTGTTACATTGATGGCAGGGTTTACTACAGTAAGAGACCTTGGTGGAAGCGGTGTAAATATTTCCTTGCGCAATGCCATTAATAAAGGATTAGTTATCGGGCCAAGAATTTATACCGCCGGAAAATCTATTGCTACTACCGGCGGCCATGCTGACCCCACCAATGGGTTTCGCAAAGATTTGATGGGCGACCCCGGACCAAAAGAAGGTGTAATAAATGGTGTGGAAGATGCTTATCAGGCTGTAAGGCAACGATACAAAGAAGGCTCTGACCTGATAAAAATAACAGCGACCGGTGGTGTGCTTAGTCAGGCAAAAGATGGAGCAAATGCACAGTTTACTAAAGAAGAAATAAAAGCAATTGTTGCCACTGCCAAAGATTATGGATTTAAAGTGGCCGCACATGCCCACGGTGCAGAAGGAATGAAAAGAGCAATACGGGCCGGTGTAAATTCTATTGAGCATGGTACTTTTATGGATGATGAAGGCATACAATTGATGAAGCAATACGGCACTTACCTTGTGCCAACTATTACCGCTGGAAAAGCAACAGCAGACAGTGCAAAAATTCCGGGGTACTATTCTGATATTGTTACTCCCAAAGCATTAACTACCGGCCTTCAGATACAAGCCACCTTTGCAAAAGCATACAAAGCAGGAGTAAAAATTGCCTTTGGTACCGATGCAGGTGTATTCCAACATGGAAAAAACTGGATAGAGTTTGGCTATATGATTGAAGCCGGAATGCCTGCCATGGAAGCTATAAAAGCAGCCACCATCGGGGCAGCTGAATTGTTAGGAGAAAAAGATAAACTCGGCAGTATTGAAATTGGTAAACTCGCCGACATCGTGGCTGTTGATGGCGACCCATTAAAAGATGCAACGATTTTTGGGAAAGTAGTTTTTGTAATGAAGGATGGGGTTGTGTATAAGCAGTAAAATA
>JANORJ010000115.1:0-1563 GCA_031415255.1 Chitinophagaceae bacterium
TTTTGCTTGTTCCATATTTTTCAGGAATCCCATATTATTCAACACCGTTTTTGGTATTGTATAGTATAATGAAACTTCTCTAAGTTTAGTATAAGAAGCATCCTGAATAAACTGGCGGCTGGTAATGCCCGGCTGCCCTAATATTCTGGTTGAGCCAACTGGGTTGCCGTTTTTATCTAGCACACTCCAGTCGGGAGATGTACCACCTTCGTCTGTCAATTCGCCATTTAAACTACTGTTGAAGTTTTTATGACTGCGGTGAAGTAGCATAGAAAATTCAAAGTTCTTCAGGAAAGTAACATTATTGCTCCAGCTCAATTGCCATTTCGGTTGTGCATCTTCGTAAGCTGTTGGCAATCCATTTGCTCCGTTGGGTGTACCATACCATTGTGAGGGTGAGTTGCCTACCCTTAAACGTTGTGTTCCAAAGGCTCCAAACCCTGAAGCTGCAGTTGCTTTTTCAGGAATTGTCAACCTGGTTATTTCACTGCGGTTCTGCCACCAGTTTACCGTTGTAGTCCATTTAATATTTTTTTTCTGTACCGGCGTTCCACCTAATGAAACTTCCCATCCGTGATTTTCAATATCGCCAACATTAAATGCTTTAACAGAAGTAACTCCAGTTCCTGGTGATAAGTTAAATACATCAATGAAGTCTTTTATATCACGGGTATAATAACTAAACTCACCGGTTAGCCTGTTTTTAAAGGCTGCAATATCTATTCCCATTTCTACTTCTTTGGATGTTTCAGGTACAATAATCGGATTACCAACAGTAGTTGGTGTAGTGAGTCCTGTAACACCTCCAATTGCAAAAGGAATAATATTGGTAAACTTGGAACCAAAAGAAGCCGGGTTACCCGTTTTACCGTACGCCGCCCGAATTTTTAATGAGTTAATGGCTTTTACAGTCCAAAAATTAAAACTAGAAATATTTACAGCCAATGAAGCTTTCGGGAACGCATACATTTTTTTAGTATCGCCATTCAAGCTTGATTTATCCATCCGTACGCCACCTGTTAAAATAATTTTATCATCCCAGTTTACTTCTTCCTGTGCCACCATGCCTACATCCTGCCAGCTGGAAAGATCCAGATTGGAAAGCTGAACACCTGCATAGTTTGTATTGGTAGTTCCAGCTGGGATACCTTCTCCCTGAAACCAGATCGTTTTATTGTCTGTTTCCAATCTTACAGTACCTAACGAAGTAGTGAATCCCCAATTTTTGTGTTCAAAATTATCTACAAGGAAAGCTTGAATATTTAAATTTTTAGACCTTGTGGAAGTGTTTCTTACAGCGCCGGGATTAGCTCTTTGTTGCTGGTATTGCAACTCTTCTTTCATGTGCACAAAATTTTCCTGTTGCAGTTGATCTATTCCACCCTGCATAGTAAGCTTTAAGGTGTGCTTACTCTTTCTGATAAGGTGAAAAGTGTTATTGAAAGAAACAATAAACCTGTTTACCTTTTCATTATTCACTCCCTTATCTACTATTTCCAACGGATTTTGTCCGGTGTATTTATTCGATGGATACACTCCGTTTACAGGAAGCTGTGGCAACCA
>JANORJ010000116.1:0-1624 GCA_031415255.1 Chitinophagaceae bacterium
CGCAAGGAAGCAGGCCATTCGCCATACCCATTAATAAAAAACTAAAAGGGCCGGCGGATGATTTTAATAATTTGCTTATTTGTTGCTGAACAAAAAAATAGAAACGGTTTAAAAACTTCAAGTGAACTGTTCGCCGCTGAATGAAATAAAGTACTGCCATGCTAAGGACAATTATACCCATGATAATAGAAAACCATTGTTGGTAGCCAGCGATATAAATGCTACGGCCAGCCAATCCGAATAATAAACCGATGGTGGAATAGGTAAGTATTCTTCCAAGCTGGTATATCAACAGGGAGAAAAATTTTTGTGCTTTTGATAAATGATGAACAGGCAATGCAAGGCTGAGTGGCCCGCACATACCTACACAATGCAGGCTGCCTGCGGCACCCAACGTAAACCCAGATATGAGTACCGGCCACAGCATTACAGAACAGTTAGATTTTTTTCTGAAAAATAATTTTTTCCTTCACTACTCCAGGTAATTTTCACTGTGTAGCTTCCCGGTGAAATAGCAGTTGGAGGAAATGCTTGTACTCCATTGGTATCTGGCTGCAAGGAGAATTTTTTATCCTTTTTCTGGTCGTAGGCACAATAAAATAAAACATCTCCGAAAATATCTTTCTCTTTCATTTCCTGTGGAAGTTCTAATGTAATGCCAGCATTTGTTTGTTCTATTTTTACAGCAGAGCTCAATTGATTCACCCGGTTAGTTCCATCAATTACCTGCTGGTAGCGGAGTTCACTTTTGTAATAATCTTTTTCCACCAGTTCGTAATTGGTGTTTACCGAACGGTAAACGAGGTACATCATACTTGCACCAAATACGATAAATGTTAGAAATAGTTTGTTTCCCCAGTTCATAATAATTAGTTTAATATTTACCAAATGGCCCCGCAAAATTTGTACTCAGTGTCGTTAATTTTTTATCACCATTGTATAAGCCAATTCTTAATTTCATTTTTCGGTTGTTCACAAATTTTCGTGGCAGCACTACAAAGAACGAACCACTAGCTTGGTCTTCTTGCTTCAAATGAATATCGGTGGCGCCTATCAGTTCAATTTTACCTGCTGTACTTGCATCACCTTCCAACCGGAGTGTAACAGGCATGTCTTTAATCGTTTTGTTGATTACTTTAATATTGAACAGGTTGCTAAGACTATCCGTTCCCCTTTCCTGGTACACCATTCCTTTGGTACGTATAATGGTGCCGTCAATATCCTTTCGGCTTAGTAGCAATAAGGCAAGAATGCCGGAAAGCAGAATTAATAATACCGTGTAAAATTTCATTCTCCCGGTGTAGCGAAGTTTTTTTCCTTCGGTAATACCGTTCTCCGATGCGTAACGGATAAGCCCTTTTGGTTTGTGAATTGCTACCATCATTTTATTACAGGCATCAATGCAGGCGGTGCATCCCACACATTCCATCTGTGTGCCATTGCGGATATCAATTCCGGTGGGACAAACTTTCACACACTGAAAACAATCAATACAATCGCCGGTGTTGATTTCGGCAACCTGATTTTTTTTGAACTTATCTCTCGGTTCTCCTCTTTTATGGTCATAGGCAACAATCATTGAGTTCCTGTCGAGTAGTACACTTTGTAAACGGCCATAAGGACA
>JANORJ010000117.1:0-4314 GCA_031415255.1 Chitinophagaceae bacterium
AATTACTTCTTTTCTTCCGGAAGTAAACCCACCAGAGGCACCTCCCAATGCTTTACCCAATGTACCAGTGATAATATCAATCCGTCCCATCACACCACGGTATTCATGAGTGCCTCTTCCTGTTTTTCCTAAAAAGCCGGACGAGTGACATTCATCTATCATCACTATCGCATCATACTTGTCGGCGAGATCACAGATTTTATCTAATTGTGCAATAGTTCCATCCATACTAAATGAACCATCAGTAACAATAATTCGACTGCGCAAATTGGCCGACTCTTTCAGCTTTGCTTCCAGGTCTTCCATATTATTATGTTCATACCGGTAACGCTGGGCTTTGCATAATCTTACTCCATCAATAATACTTGCATGGTTCAGTGCATCAGAAATAATGGCATCTTGCTCATTAAATAATGGTTCAAACACTCCACCGTTGGCATCGAAAGCAGCGGCATATAAAATAGTATCTTCTGTTCCCAAGAAAGCGGAAATTTTTTCTTCCAGTTCTTTATGTATGTCCTGTGTGCCGCAGATAAAGCGGACACTGCTCATGCCATAGCCATGTTCGTCAATAGCTTTATGCGCCGCTTCTATTACTTTGGGGTGAGAGGAAAGACCGAGATAATTATTGGCACAAAAGTTTAATACGGTTTTGCCGCCTGCCTGTCCGGTAGGCAGGTTCACCGTTATTTCAGCTCCCTGTGGGCTGGTAATGATTCTTTCTTTTTTAAAAAGACCGGCCGTTTTAATATCGTCTAATTCGGTGGCAATACGGTTAACAAGGTTTTCATTCATTTGGCAATGTTTAAAGGCAAATATAACCATGGATTTAATTGATTAGGACGGTCAAAAAAAGGATTGTTTCGGTATAGGCAAAAAAGTAAGGTAAGGCGAGAGGTTCTAATCCAATTTTTCTCAAAATACATCCCTACAGGATTTTCCGTTAATTAACCAAAATAAGCCGCTTAATAAAAAATAAGAAAACAGTAACATTTTGCTCTCTACTTTCGTCCCACCTCAAAACCATTACCATGCAAGCAAAAAACTGGATATGTTTTGGCTTTATTGCCGCTATACTAATAACCAGTGTGTTGGTGCTTAACGCTTCCACACCTAAAGCAGAAAAAGCAGTGACCTGCTGTAAAAAAACTTCAAAGGAGTGTCCGGTTGATACTAAACCCGAAGCCCCGGCTAAAACCGGTCTGGAGAATCTTTCACACCAATTTATTTCCCTGCCCGTTTTTTTGCATTGATTTTCAGGCGATAATGTTGAAAATAATTTTTCCTGAGCTGTAACTTCCTCTCCCGTTATCCGTTTTACGTTTCAAAGCAGGCTCCTTAATTTATCTTTACCTGCCACCGGCTGTTTTATGACTGAAAAAGAATACAACGAATGTGTTACTACGTATGCAGACAATGTGTACCGTTTCATCCTGAAAAATCTTCGCCATGAAGAAGATGCCCGGGATGTGGTCCAGACCGCGTTTGAAAAAATGTGGCGCAACCGGGAAGGAGTGGATGCGGAGAAATGTAAATCGTATCTTTTTACAGTGGCCTATCATCAGATGATTGACCATATTCGAAAAGTGAAACGGATACAACTGCGAGATGAGTTTAGTGATGAAATGAGGGTGCAAGACAGACCGATTAATAATTTAAAGAAAGTATTGGATGAGGCATTAGGTCGGTTAAGTGAAACGCAACGTTCTTTAGTGCTGCTGAAAGATTACGAAGGGTACAGTTATGAAGAGATCGGCCAGATTATGAATTTGAATGCCAGTCAGGTGAAAGTATATCTTCACAGGGCTAGGGTGCAGTTGAAAGAGTATTTGGTAAAAATGGAAAATGTTATTTAGAATCAGGTGTGAGGTGCCAGTTGTAAGATGTCAGCCGACAACAGACACCCATCACCCGACAACTTAAAAAATGAATATTAACCGCCATAATTACGAAGAGTATTTTATCCTGTACATGGATAATGAACTTGGCAGCGATGACCGCCGCCAAGTGGAAGTTTTTGTGCAGCAGCACCCCGACTTAAAGGAGGAGCTGGATTTACTTTTTCAATATAAATTGATACCTGATACACATATTGTTTTTGAAGGAAAAGAAGATTTGCTGAAAATTAAAGGCGATGCACCCGTTACACTTTCTAATTACGATGAGTGGCTGGTGCTTTATATAGATAATGAACTAACAGCAGCACAAAAAATAAATGTTGAAAAATTTATTGCTGCCAACCCCGCTGTAAATAAAGAGTTCATTTTACTGCAACGTACCAAACTGCAACCAGAAGAAATAATTTTTTCTTATAAAACATCTTTATACCGGAAAGAAGAAAAAGTACGTCTAATGCCTGTTCGAAGGTGGAGAATTGCTGCGGCTGCAGTATTGTTACTTGGTATTGGCATTACCACGGCTATTATTGTAAATAAAAAATCGGCTGGCGGAGAAATAGTAAAAGGAACTTCACCTCAGAAAAAAACAGTTATTGAAGCTCCGGTTGAAATTAATAAGGAATCAAACAGTCCGGTTAATGAAAACGAAGTAGCAGATAATAATAAACAACCGCTAACGCCAGTTGTAAAACAAGCTGCCAATAATAATGTAGCTATAAAAGAAAAAAATACAGTACTAAAAAATAAGTTGCCATTGAATACACCTGTTCCAATAATAAAAGAAGAAGCATTAGCAATAAACAATAAACCTAACAACGATTTACCAAAACCGCTTAATAATCCCAACATCAATAAAAATGATGCGGCCAATAATGCGGTAGCTAATAACAATCTTCCGAAAGAAGTAATTAAAGAAAAAGATGCATTAACAAATTCTGTTGTAACAACCCAGAACCCTTCTTCGTCAGACATAGTGAATGCTTCATATAAAAATGACGCAGAGCTAGAACAGCCCAATGATAAGAAAAACAAAACCCGCGGACTCTTCCGGAAGATTGCACGGACTTTTGAAAAAAGAACCAGCATTGACCCTACTGATGACAACAAATTGTTAGTAGCAGGGCTGGCCATCAGGCTGAAATAATGCTTCGACAGGCTCAGCATGACAAAAAAATTAATTAACTAAAAAAGCAAAGAATATGAAACGGATTTTTACCCTATGCGTAGCACTATGCACCATCATTACCGGATTTGCCCAAACAGATACTACCGGTACAAAAAACCCTGCCCCAAAAAATGACACCATCCGCATTGGTGGAATGATTATTATCCGCAAAGCAGGCAGTAAAGACAAGGAAATAACAAAAGAAGGAGAAAACAAAACAAAGACCCACACTGATGAAAAGCCTTCTAACCTTACTACCAACTGGTGGATATTTGATCTGGGTTTTTCTAATTATAATGACTTCTCTAACTACGTTACTGCTGCTGGTAATGGGTTTGTTGCACCCGGTATTAATGAAGACGACCTTAAACTAAAAACCGGTAAATCAAAAAACATAAACATTTGGTTTTTTATGCAAAAGTTGAATATTGCCAAGCATTTACTAAACCTGAAGTATGGCCTTGGGCTTGAGTTAAATAATTATAGTTTTGAAAATACTAAATTGGCTTTTGCAAAAAACCCTACAGTGATTAGTGAAGGTGCCACCGATTTTAAAAAAGCAAAGCTGGCAGCTGACTACGTTACCGTACCCATCATGCTGAATGTTAATTTTACCCCTAACCGCAAAAAAGGATTTGGCATAAGTGGTGGTATAAGTGCCGGCTACTTATATTCTGCCCGGTATAAAACCAAAGACGGCGATGATGCAGATAAACTAAAAAGTGATTTTGACCTGGAACCATTTAAACTATCCTACATAGCAGAGTTAGCACTTGGCCCTATTCGCCTGTATGGAAGTTATGCCATGAAAAATATGTGGTCAAAAGAGTTACAGATGAGACCGTATAATTTTGGATTCCGGCTTAGTAACTGGTAAATCATAAATTTTGATTTTTGAAAAACCCGTTTCGGTTTAATCGAGACGGGCTTTTTATTGACCCAACGCAATATTACTTACAACATCAACCGTACTTTTTCTAAACGTACCGTTAAAACATATCCACAGGTCAAAATAAAAAACTGTGGCACTGCGTTTGAACGATTGGACAGTTATTGATTTAGCCATACCATTACCTTGAAGAAGTTTATAGTGCAGGAAGGTTACAAGTGGCGGTTATGAAAACACAAATACCTGATGAAAAGTTTCGTTATTCTTACTACGGTTTTTTTAGGAAGCAGCTTGCTGGCTTCTGATGTTGCTGTTTCGGAAAGAACCAAAGTAAATAAACGATTTAGCTGGAATGGTAGTGG
>JANORJ010000118.1:0-2474 GCA_031415255.1 Chitinophagaceae bacterium
ATGGCCCGTTGGATGATGCAAAGTCTGGCTTTCAGGTAATCTTTAGTTCCCGCATGCACAATGGCGACGAAAAGCCGGCTGAAATTTATTATTCAAATGGTGGCGAGCTTAATCTTATCACCAATAAAGTTTCTGCTGCCGGCGGATTGAGGAAAAGTTTTGCAGATGCCATGAATATGCAGCCTAATCTTTTGCCAGATCTAAACCTTGCCGACGGTTCTGTTAAAGCAGTCGCTTCTGCCAATACTGGTGCCGACACACTTACTTCAGCACATATGCGCAACTGGATGGAATGTATTAGAAGCCGCCAGCAACCGCATGCACCTGTTGAGGCTGGTTATGCACATTCAATTGCCAACATTATGACTAATGCTTCTGTAAGAACAGGCTTTAAAGCAACCTTTAATGAAGCTACTCAGGAAGTAATGGCTGGTGGCAAAGTTTTTAAATACTGATGCTTGATAACATAAATAAACGTTGATGGGTTTTCGGTGATTATATCCACGTTCAATCGTTAACATTGCACCATGTTACAACAGATAGCACCTTACTTCGGCTACCTTGCCTCAGTATTATTAGCCATCGGATTACTCGTCAACAATGATTTAAAATTCAGGTGGCTGAATACGGCTGGTAATATTGCTTTTATTATTTATGGCGTAGTGCTTGGAGCCGTTCCTATTATTCTTACAAACTGCATACTGTTAGCCATCAATCTTTTCTTTCTCTATAAAATTTATAACAGAAAAGAACATTTTGAATTGCTTGAATTCAGCAGCGGCGGAATTATGATAGACCGATTTCTCTCTTTTTATCAAACAGATATAGCGGTTTACTTTCCTGGTTTTAAAAGAGAACAGTTGGAAGGTAATCTGAATTTTGTGGTGCTTAGAGACCTTGTTGTTGCTAATATTTTCAGTGCAAAACTTGCCAATGATGGCACAGCAGAAGTTATTATAAATTATACGGTTACTAAATACAGAGATTACAAAGTAGGCCGTTTCATTTTTGATAAAGAGAAACAATACCTTGTTTCAAAAGGTGTAAAGACATTATACTATACCACGGTTCCAAATAAAAAACATGAAAAATTTTTATCAGTGATGGGGTTTACGTTGCAGGATGTAAACGGTCATCAACACCTGTCGAAAGTTATTCAGTAAAGAGTCAGAAATAGAAACCTTTGTATAATCAGCCGATGATCTAAAACTATTAGATTACTGCTCTGGGTTCCGCTCTTTTCTTTTTCTGATTTTTTGCCGTTGTGCTTCCACTTTAATATTGTGGCGGATAACATCCCAGTATTCCTTGCCATACTCTACCAGAATTTCACCTCCAGCCGGAATATCTTTTCTTGATTCTATAAAAACCCTCAGTCCTTCTTCTACATACTCCGAATTATTTGTAATGCCCTTAACTCGTTGCAAACCTCTGGCATCGTTTACATATCTCGCCAACACACTGGAATGCCTGCTGGCATCTATAACATGATGACGTTTTACATAATAGATATAAACGTTTTCACCATCATTATCATCCACATCTTGCCAGGTGGATATTTTACCTTTATACTCGACTATCCTCGTTCCTTTCGGTATTAGTTCTTTTGCAAATAACCCATTGCCTGCACCGGGAAGAACGGATTCTCTTACTTCCACTTTTTTTTCGAATAATGCCATACTATTAAAATAATTTTTCTTTAGAAAGGTGCAAAGATAACGGCAACAAGGTCTCGTATTTCAGTCTTTCTCTTTTTCTGACTTCTGTACTTAATAACCGGTAAGCAACTATTTTTGTAGTTGCTGTATACGAAAAATGAACAATCTATGACCCGGATAATTATTGTACTCCTACTTCTATTCCCTGTTACTGCATTTTCCCAAAACTTTATCGGGAGATACAAAAAGCAGGTAAAAAAACACTTACAACAGCAAATTGTTAAAAACGACAGCCTTACCATTACACTTACAGATAACAATTCTGAATTAATTTACTCTATAAAAGCTGGTAAGGTTTATCCGGCCGATTTTGTTTACGGCTTTTCAAAAGCAGGCAAATGTCGCTTAGAAAAAGTGACAGCCGGGTGTGATTCCTGCTACAAAATATTTCTCCAGAACGTCCTTGAGCAAAAAAAATATGGTTGGGAAAAAATAAATGAGAATCAGTATATATCAAAGTATGCTGCCCGGCTGATGCTAGAATTGCCGGCTGAAAGCAAAGAATTTTCCTATACTATTCTCAAAACAAAGTGGAAAAAAAAATCGTATAACCTGCTAAAAGTAAAATAACCGGCTTTCCAAAATAGAAGAGCCGGTTATCATTGACTAAATTTTATTTTTCCAGTAATCCATCATCTCTCCACTTCTTAAATAGAGCAATGGTACTGTCGCTTAATTTAGTTGTTTTTTTAAACGGCATAAAACCTCTTTCGCCTGGATTCATTTCTATGCGTTTGATAATTTCATCAATATCCG
>JANORJ010000119.1:0-5991 GCA_031415255.1 Chitinophagaceae bacterium
AATTGATGTGCAGTTTGTGCCGTATGAAAAATATAAAATGTCGCATGAAACAAAAACGGAACGAAGGGTTTATTATCTCAACTATAATGAAAGCCAAACGGTAGGGGATGTAGTAGCAAGTACCACATTTCATATACTTGAAAAAAAGAGGGACAAAGTACAATTAGCTTTGCGGCTAGGATTTCGGATGCCGTCGGGTCGTCATCTCGGCTCGGCCAGGTATGCTGATGTGCCGGGCTATTGGATTGATCTTGGCGGTGGCATACCGTTTAAAAATCCGGAATGGAAATGGATAGGCATGGCAGGTTTTTTTGTATGGCAAACAAATGTTGACAATTTTCGCCAGGATGATGCCTTTCTTTTTGGAAGCGGTTTTGAATGGAACCACAAGGGACTTCGCCTGCAGGCTTATGGCGCAGGTTACTCCGGCTATAAAAATAATGGTGACCGGCCAACATTGATACGACTGAACATGGAAAAGAGAAAGAACAATAAAGTCTATATCTTTCGTCTGCAACAGGGGTTGCATGATTTTGCCTACTTCAGTGCAGAAGCCGGAGCAAGGTTCATTTTGAGCAAATAATCTACTTATTTTTTAATTTTCTTACCTTAAACAAAAATTTGACATGGACACCAACCAACCTACAACCTTTCCTACTACTTCAGTGCCGGCAGCTTCTCCGGGAATGTTTGGAACAAAAATACCTGCTGCTGCTGCTTTTATAGTAGCTATTCTCCTTTTCTTTATGCCTTTTGTTGATATTAAATGCAACAATATGTCGTTGCAACAGGTAAGCGGTTTGCAGTTAGCTACAGGTTTTAAAATGAAAAATAATAGTTCAGATAATTCTTACCTGAATGATATAAAATCAGAAACTGTAGATAAAACGATAACTAAAACCGCCACTAAAACAGATAAAAAAGAACCAAACTTGTATGCTCTGATTGCATTAGGATTGGGTGTGCTTGGTTTGGCATTATCATTTACCAATGCCAAAGCTGCCATTGGCGGTGCTATG
Organism: Chitinophagaceae bacterium; assembly: GCA_031415255.1. Lineage (GTDB taxonomy): Bacteria > Bacteroidota > Bacteroidia > Chitinophagales > Chitinophagaceae > JJ008. The sequence goes on from JANORJ010000119.1 coordinate 1,020, forward strand.
GTTACCGGCATTGCTTCTGCCGGTGCCATGATAGGGATGATGCTGGATCTTAAAAAGAAAGCTAAATTGGATATACCAGATCTAAGTGATAAAACTCCTGACAATGATGTGGGCAATACGATTGATAAGATAGGTGATAAAGTGAGCGGCTTGACAGACAATATTAAAATCAGCATTGACTTTACTCCGTGGTTTTATATCGCTGTTATTGCTTTCCTCGCCGCTGCTTTCTTTTGCTACAAGCGGATGTCAGCCGTTAAAAAATAAGAACAGTTATCAATTAATATCACTCACCACTTAAAACCAACTAACATGGACAGAAAAACATTAACCATCATTCTTGCTTTGGCATTACTTGTTGCTTTCTTTTTGCCTTGGGCAAGCGGCTTTGTTGGAAAATTCAGCGGCTTTGATGTAGTTACAGCAAAAGGTGCTGGATGGAAACAGTACACCTTAATTCTGATTCCCCTTTCTGCATTACTACTATTATTGGGTTCTTTCAACGGTAATTATGCGTTAGGCCGGGGTATATTATGTGTATTGCCTCTTCTTGCTATTCTTTTTATGTTAATAATCGGCCCACTTATAGATGGCAGCTCTTTCAGTGATGTGTTTAAAAACTTTGGAAAAGGATTTGGTATTGGATTATGGATAACATTAGTATCATCACTGGTACTTGCTATTTATAACCCACCTGCTAAATAAAATATTTTATAATATTTTTTCTTTTCACCACTTAAAACCAACCATCATGAACAGGAAAATACTAACCATCATTTTAGCGGTAATATTAATTGCCAGCTTTTTTCTTCCGCTCAGTTCAGCCGGTAGTGGTAGTGCCTTTGATGTTGTAAAAGGGCCATCCTACGGGTCAGATGTTGAAATGATGCTGATGAAATATTTATGGATTCTGATTCCCGTTTCAGGAGTTATCTTGCTTATTGGCGCATTGAACAACGAACAGTATGCTTTTGGAAGAACAGTATGGACACTGTTGCCTCTGCTTGTTGTGTTGTATATAATTGTAAGACCGATTATTGACGGTGCTAAAATAGGGGATGCAGTAAAAAACTTCGGAGTTGGATTTTGGGTAATGCTAGGTGCTTCGTTAGTGTTAGCAATATTTCATCCCAGAAAATAAAATTTAATTTTTTTCTTAAAATGAAAGGCTGCTTTATGGCAGCCTTTCATTTTATATCGCTGAAGTAAATTGCCGCAAAAATCGTACATCATTCTCGCTGAACAATCGCAAATCATTCACACCGTATTTTAGCATAGCAGGTCTTTCAATGCCCATACCAAATGCAAAGCCGGTGTATTTATTCGGGTCAATATTACAATTCGATAATACGTTTGGATGCACCATGCCACAACCTAAAATTTCTACCCAACCTGTTTTTTTACAAATATTACAACCGCTACCACCGCAGATAAAACAAGTAACGTCCATCTCTGCACTGGGTTCTGTAAACGGAAAATAAGAAGGGCGGAAACGAACCTTTACATCTTTACCATACATTTCTTTTACAAAAAAGTAAAGCGTTTGCTTTAAATCGGCGAACGAAACATTTTCATCGATGTATAATCCTTCCACCTGATGAAAGAAACAATGGCTTCTGGCACTTACCGTTTCATTGCGATATACACGACCGGGCATTACCATACGAATTGGAAGCTTGCCTTTTTCCATTTCACGAATCTGCACATTACTAGTATGCGTACGCAATACCCAATCCGGGTTTTGCTGTACATAAAAAGTATCCTGCATGTCCCGTGCCGGGTGATGCGCCGGTAAATTCAACGCACCGAAATTATGCCAGTCGTCTTCTATCTCCGGGCCTTCTGCCACCGCAAAACCAAGCCGCTGAAAAATAGAAACGATCCGGTTCTTCATTAATACAACCGGGTGACGGGAACCAAGCGGTAACGTGTCGCCGGGAAGGCTGAGGTCAATGTTTGATATTTGTTGTTCATTATTTGTGGTGGAACCTTTTAACTCATCATACTTTCCTTCCACAAACAATTTAAATTCATTCAATAGCTGACCGGCTTCTTTTTTTTGTTCCACCGCCACATTTTTCATTTCACCCATTATCTCTTTCACCAGTCCTTTTGTACCCAGCCATTTTATACGAAATTCTTCCACCGATTTAGCATCAGCAGCAGAAAAGGCAATAACGTCTTTCTTGTATTCTTCAATTTTATTCAGCAATTGTTCCATAAGGGGGCAAAGATAGGCTAAGAGAGGAAATGAGTGGCACGCAGCGTACACAGGGGTCGCATAGTTATTAATTACAAATTTTGCAGCAGCCAATAGATTTTTTGTAAACACCAAATTATTTCCAGCTATTTTCCCTGTGTCCTCAGCGGCCTCTGCGTGAAATCTCTGCTTTACCGCTTAGCTTTGTATTTATGTCAGACCACCTCAACATCTCCGACTTTTTATCGCCAGTTAACCTCCATGAAATTTCTCATGATGAAGGATATAAAGAAGGCCAGCTGGGAAAAACCATCGCTATTTATGATGAAGAATTTCCGGATCTTGATGAAGCACAGATAGTAATCGTTGGTTGTGGTGAGCAGCGGGGTAGCGGATTAATTCATGGCCACAGCGAAGCACCCGATATTATCCGTCGTCATTTTTATTCGTTGTATTACTGGCACCAGGATATAAAGATTGCAGATGTAGGAAATATAAAAGTTGGCTCTTTATATACCGACTCCTATGCGGCGTTGAAAACAGTAGTGCAGGAACTGATGGATGATGGTAAAACAGTTATCATTCTCGGTGGCTCACATGATTTAACGCTATCGCAATACAACGCTTATGCGGAGAATAAAAAAACGATTGAAGCAAGTTGTGTGGATGCGTTGATAGATTTAAATTTAGAATCACCTTTCCGTCACGAAAACTTTCTGATGGAGATGCTGACGGGTGAACCGAATTATATTCGTCATTACAATCATATTGCTTTTCAGAGTTATTATGTGCATCCACGAATGCTGGAAACAATGGACAAGCTTCGTTTCGATTGCTATCGGGTAGGTAGTGTAAAAGAGAATATTGATGAAATGGAACCTGTTATCCGCAATAGTAATTTATTCAGCTTCGACGTTACAGCTATTGCCACTGCTTATGCACCTGCCAACACCGTTTCTCCCAATGGACTAAATGGCGAAGAAGCTTGTGTGCTGCTGCAGTATGCCGGTATGAGTCCCAATGTAAACAGCATCGGCATTTATGGCTACGATGTGCAGCATGATAAAGATGAGCTGACGGCCAAACAAATAAGCCACATGCTTTGGTATGTGCTGGATGGCCGCAGCCGTGGCCGCAAAGAAGCTGTCTTAGATGAAAAAGATTCATTCAATGAATACTATATGGCATTTGCCGAAGTAGAAACTGTTTTTTTACAAAGCAAAAAAACAGGGCGTTGGTGGATGCAGCTGCCTGATAAGAAATTCATCGCCTGTAGTTACAAAGTTTATTTGTTGGCGAGCAGTAATGAGATACCCGAAAGGTGGTTGAGGGCGCAGGAGAGAGGGTGATACCTCCTGTCCCCCTAAAGGGGGAGACTTAGGCCAATGAAACTTTATTGAAATTATATTTTCAATAAAGAAGTAAACTGTTAAACCAAAATAGAGGAGTCTTCATCCCCTCCTTGGAGGGGTATAAGTATTTTGTAATAAAGAAATTTTTGAAAGGGGTGGGTCAAATAATATTCAACAATCAATATTTAATAATCAATGTTCAATAAAGACAGCATCATCAAAACTGGTATTTGCTCGTATGGAATGAGCGGCAAACTTTTTCATGCACCGTTTCTCGAAGCACATCCGAGCTTTGAGTTGTCGGCTATTGTTGAAAGAAACAATAATGATTCAAGAGAACGATATCCTAATACAAAGCTGTATCGTTCGGTAGAGGAACTTTGTGCTGATAAAGACTTGCAATTGATAGTAGTGAACACACCAACCCATTTACATTTTGAGCAAGCTAAAATGGTGTTGAATGCAGGTAAGAATATGGTGATAGAAAAACCATTTGCTATTACGGTAAAAGAAGCAGAAGAATTAACGGCTTTGACCTCGACAAATAATCTTTTTTTAAGTGTTTATCAAAATCGTCGTTATGATGGTGATTATCGGGCAGTAAAAGAAGTAGTTGATAAAGGTTTGTTGGGAGAAATAAGAGAAGTAGAAATCCGGTACGACCGTTACCGTCCGTCTTTTGGCGGCAAGCTGCATAAAGAAGGAAATATACCGGGAGCCGGTAATTTATATGATCTTTCCCCGCACTTAGTTGACCAGGCCATTCAATTATTTGGTTTTCCCAAAGCTTTATTTGCCGACCTGATAAAAATGCGGGATGATGTAGCGGTTCCGGATTATTTTGAAATGCTTTTTTATTATGAAAGATTAAGAGTAAGATTAAAAGCTACCGTCATTGCACGGGAATCAACTTATGCATACACATTACATGGTATGAAAGGTAGTTTTCTACAGCAACGATCGGATATGCAGGAAATTGAATTATTAGCTGGAAGAAAACCGTCTTTGGAAAGTTGGTGCCCCGGTCCATCAGCACCCGATGGGATTTTGCATACCGAAATAAATGGTGAAGTAGTACGAAAAGAAACCACCTCTTCCCCCGGCAACTATATGGGCTATTATGATGATGTATATAAAGCACTGACCGGCCAAGGTGCTAATCCTGTGCCTGCGGAAGATGGAATAATGAATACAAGAATTATTGAAGCGGCGTTGGAGAGTATGAAGGAAGGAAAGGTTATTCAATTCAATTAAAAATTAATAATTAGTAATTAACAATTATGAAAGGTCGTTCCAATCTTCAGGGTACTCAATTATTAATTATTAATTGTTCTTTATTAATTATAAGTTCTTGTTCGATAGAAAAACAGATAGGAAAATCTGCCAAAGCCGATGTGCTGGATACAAAAGCATTACAAGC
>JANORJ010000120.1:0-2196 GCA_031415255.1 Chitinophagaceae bacterium
ACCGGAACAGGGTGGTGTTAGTAAAGGAAGAAGTAAAAAAAGGTTTTTAGCCTATTTGCAGCTACTGTTTAATTGTTTATCAATTATCTTCTTAATGCCTTCATGTGCATTAGCCCTTTCATCTCCTAAAAATTTTTTTACAAAAACAATATAAGCATATCCCCGGCAGTAATCTATCACGGGCCAGGTACCAAACAATCCGGGTGATGCCAGGCATGTTGCGATAGAAACTTCTCTTGAATGGGATTCCGGAAGAGGTGGCACGGTTGTCTTACTTTTTTTATTTCCATCATAAATGGTGCTGTCTGTATAGGTCACCACCCAGCTTCCGGAGGCATACAAATAGCCTTCTGCAGATTTAGGTGCATACATAATTTGCACTGTTTTATTCTGCACCTTTCGCATTTCATTCACCGACTTTTCACTCAGCACTTGCACACCATTATATTTCCCTTTGTTCAGTAGCATCACCAGAAATTTCATGTAATCATCTGCGGTGGATTTAGCACCGCCCGATGGATTTATTGATCCCCCTGTGGCATCTGCAAAAGTTGTCTTTGTCATTCCCAATGGGGTAAAGAGTTTTGATTTTATCAGCACATCAAATTTTTTCTTGCTGATAACTTCCAGCACACGGCCTACTATGTTCAGTCCGACACTGCCATACCAAAAATCGGTACCCGGATTAGCCCTAATATCTCTCGCAGCAAATTCATTTACTTCTTCTTCTAATGAAGAAATATTTCGTCGCTGCAATATTCGTTTCAGCAACTTTTCATCATCAGCAATTCCTGTCATGTGACTAAGGCATTGCCTTATGGTAATATGTTTTTTAAAATACTTACCAAACTCCGGCAGATAGGTTACTACTTTATCATCCAGCGACAATTTTCCTTCATCCATAAATTGCATTACCAATGCTGCCGTCAGCCATTTGCTGCAACTGGCAATAGGTGCCTGGGTCTTGCTGTTAAAGCCACCCATTTCATTTTTATAAACCAGTGAATCCCCTTTGAAGATGAGGGTGCCGACATTATTCCCCAACAATTGCTGTTTGGCTTGTAGCTCAGCATTCAGCTCTGTCCAATTGTATTGAGCAATGGCAGGCTGCAACAATAGCAGGAAACTTAGTACAGATATGACTTTCATGCAGATAGAACTAACTTTATATGACATTGTTACGGAGTTTGTGGAATTGGATACGTATTTGAGTATAGAGTTTAAAGTTAAATGAAATCATCACCGCTGAGACGGGGAGAAGCAGAGTTTGGGAAATAATTATTGCGGCGCCTCTGCATCTCTGCGGTTTAAAATGTATTAAATATGAATTTAGGAAACTTCACCATAAAAGCCGCTGAAGCCTTTCAACAGGCACAGCAATTAGCGTTTAATTCACATAATCCGAACATTGAAACGGAGCATATGCTCAAGGCATTGCTAGAACAGCAAGATTCGCCGGTGGATTATTTGCTGAAGAAAAACAATGTTACCGTCAACCTGGTTGATAGTAAATTAGATGAGCTGATTAATAAACTTCCCAAAATAACTTCTGGGGAACCAGCTCAAGCTGTAGGCAGGGATGCCAACAGTGTGATACTGCGGGCAGGTGCAGCACTTAAGCAATTCAAAGATGAATTTATTACACCGGAGCATTTATTGTTAGCGATAGTGCAGGGCAATGATGCAGCAGCCAAGTTGCTAAAGAATACTGGCCTTACTGAAAAAGGATTGCTGACGGCTATCAAAGAATTAAGAAAAGGAGAAACCATTACATCACAAACGCAATCGCAGGAATACAATGCGCTGAATAAATATGCGAAGAACCTGAACGAAATGGCCCGGCAGGGAAAACTTGACCCGGTGATTGGCCGTGATGAAGAAATACGAAGAACCTTACATATACTTTCCAGAAGAACAAAGAACAATCCGATACTCGTTGGTGAACCTGGTGTTGGTAAAACTGCCATTGCCGAAGGCATAGCACATAGAATAGTAAATGGTGATGTGCCGGAGAATTTGAAAAGCAAAATCATTTATGCACTCGATATGGGTTTGCTTATTGCCGGTGCAAAATATAAAGGCGAATTTGAAGAACGATTAAAAGGTGTAGTAAAAGAAGTGGCTGGCAGTGATGGAGAAATTATTTTATTTATTGATGAAATACATACGCTGGTGGGTGCAGGCGGTGGAGAAGGT
>JANORJ010000121.1:0-7496 GCA_031415255.1 Chitinophagaceae bacterium
CCGAGGAAGAGTTGGAAGATGTGTATGCAAAATCGGGTGTCGGGTGTGGGGTGTCAGTTGTCAAGGTGCTTGACAACTCACAACTCACAACTCACAACAGTTATCCAACAACTGAAAAAAGACTAATAGACGCTATCAAACAAGGTCTTCATCAAAGTATGCAGCAACATCCTAATCTCATCCTTATGGGTCAGGACATTGCAGAGTATGGCGGAGCATTTAAAATAACCGAAGGCTTTATCAATGATTTTGGAAAAGAAAGAGTAAGAAATACGCCGCTGTGCGAAAGTGCCATCGTTGGTGCTGCATTGGGCTTATCATTGGAAGGATACAAGAGTATGATGGAAATGCAGTTTGCTGATTTTGTAACAGTGGGCTTTAACCAGATAATAAACAACCTGGCAAAAATTCATTATCGCTGGGGACAAAATGCAGATGTCGTTATTCGTATGCCAACAGGCGGTGGAGTGGGAGCCGGGCCTTTTCATAGTCAGAGTAATGAAGCATGGTTTGTAAAAACACCGGGATTGAAAGTGGTGTATCCAAGTACGCCAATGGATGCAAAAGGATTATTGATAGCAGCCATTAATGATCCCAATCCTGTTTTATTTTTTGAGCACAAAGCATTGTATCGTTCAGTAAGTGGGCCGGTGCCGGAAGATTATTACGAAATAGAAATCGGCAAAGCCCGGCATGTAAGAGATGGGGATGAAATTTCTATCATCACTTATGGTGCGGCGGTGCATTGGGCAGAAGATTATGCAGCGGAACATCCGGAAATTTCTATTGATATACTTGACCTTAGAACTTTGTTACCCTTGGATTATTTGGCTATCCGTGAAGCAGTGAAAAGAACCGGAAGAGTTTTATTATTACACGAAGACACATTAACCGGCGGCATCGGCGGTGAGATAGCTGCGTGGATTGCTGAAAACTGTTTTGGCTTATTAGATGCACCGGTAATGCGTTGTGCATCTTTAGATACACCGATACCTTTTAGTATAGAGCTGGAAAACAATTTTATGGCGAAAGGGAGATTGGATGAGACTATTCAAAAGCTGTTGAACTATTGATATGGCGAAAAGAACATCAGCAAAAGTTCAAAGGGAATTAAAACGACGCTACAGTAAACTTGCCGACAGTATCTCTGAATACTATCATCATCTTGATCTGCGGCCTTTTGATGATTTTGATGATGATGCATTTGCCTATATAATGAAAAAAGTGAAAGGCATAAATATGCTTGACCTCAATGAGACCGAAATAACCAATGAAAGCATCAAACTGCTGACCCGGCTGGAATATGTAAAGGAATTAAGAGCTAAAGAATGTCGTCATCTGGATAATGATTGTATAGATGATCTAAACAAGTTAAATGACCTTGTGTTTTTGCATGTAAAAGCTACTGCCATTACTATTGATGGGCTTCTACGATTAAATAATCTTCCAGAATTAAAAGAGTTGATGTTTTCTGAGGAGGATGTTGAAAGTATAAAAGAGAAAATGTTGCAGTTGAAGGATAATCTGCCAAATTGTGAGTTTACCGTAAACTCAAAACCTTATTCTTTTACAGCAGAATAATACAGTTGCAGCGTATCCATTTTATAAAACCTGATTATCAATTATAATGAAAAATGAAACAAAATTTATTTCAGGCCAGATATGGAAGTATGATAATAATTCAGGAGAAGAGGATTCCGTATTGACCATATTAAAGATCGACAGAATAGATAACGACAGCATTATTCATGTAAGGATTGATAATATAAAAATTCCTATTCCTTCAACAGGAACATATGCGGATCATATCGGGCATTTACCATTTTCAGAAACGCAGCTAAGTAATTCGGTAACAGAAATGACAGGCCATGCAAAAGAGTTACCCAGTTTTTCAGAAGGTTACATGCAATGGAAAAATGCTTTTGATGCAGGCAAAGCTGGCTATTGGAAAATGTCCGTAAAGGAGGCACTGGAAGGAATTTGCAAAGTTGCAACGGGTTAATTAACTCAAGGGTACCTATAATGGAAATAATATTTTATTTTATCAGATCTTTAAAAGATAAGCCCTGTACCTATCGACTGAAAATAAAAAATGATCCACTAACAAATGAATGGAGTAATTGGCTTATTCAACCCAGTGAAAATTATATTGAAGCAAAAAGACAAGGTCCTTATGCTATCAATGAAATTGAATGGATTTATAAAATAATGTATTGTGTATAATCCTTTATTGCAGTTTAGGTATTATTTTTTGTCCTGTTTTATTGATAATAAATTTCTGACCTTTTATTACTACAGGTGCTAATCCACCCAAAAAATCATCTGCATCATCATACCTGGCCGGAATTACCAATTTATCTTCCTTATTGATATAGCCCCATTTTCCATTGATATAAACTCTTGCAAGCCCCTCCGAAAATTTACCGGCGATTCTATATTTTGCCGGAATTACTTCCTGCCCCTGGTGATTTATAAAACCCTTTTTGTCATCTAACCAGAATTGTGCAAGTCCCTCAGAAAATTTATCTATTACATCGTATTTAATTGGAGTGAGTGGATTCCCTGTGCGGTCAATCAACCCTTTCATTTTGTTTGCTTCGATATCTACTGATCCATTTTGAAAAGACAAACCTGTATTATCGTATTTAATTGGAATAACCTCATTTCCCGACTTATCTATAAATCCGTATTTCTTATTCAGCTCAACCTGCGCCAAACCTTCTGAAAATGCATAAGTACCATCATACTTTAAGGGTATAATTTCTTCTCCCTTTTTATTAATAAAACCATATTTTTTATTTAGTATCACCCTTGCAAGTCCATCATAAAAAGACGACACATAATCATATTTTATCGGAACAACCACCGTGCCGTCTGTATTTATAAAACCCCATTTTTTATCTTTCTTTACACCAGCCATCCCTTCATTAAAAAAGTCAGAAGCTTCATCGTACTTCAATTCAATTACAACGGTACCCGACGGGTCAATAAAGCCAATTTTATCTCCGTTCCAAACTTTTGCCAACCCGTCACGAAAAGAACCTGCCCAACGATAAATAAATGGAATTTTAACCGCACCCGTTTTATCAATGTAACCATATTGGTCATTGAGTTCCACAGGTGCAAGGCCACCAGAAAAAAAATCAGCACTAGTATATTTTGGCTTAATAATTAATTTGCCTGTATTATCTATAAAGCCCCATTTTTTAGAAGATTCGTCTTTACCATAAGCAACAGCAGCATACCCTTCGCTAAACAGTTCAATATCCCTGAACAACGTACTGGTTTGCACTTCCAGTTTTTTTCTTTCGGGGTTAACGTATGTTGTTTTTTCTTTAGTAGTAACAGGATTTTTTACATCATTATCTGTTTTTGTTGGGGCAGGCGTATTATTATCATCAAGGTTCAATGGCGTAAGACCAATATATCCTGAATTGCCATTTGCATAATTAGGGGTATTAAAATTTCTGTCCCGATATTTTAAAGCCTCTGCCTTCCACATTTGATCTTCTAATGAATTCGTTAAAACCGGTACTACGATAGTCATTTTGATGGTGGCGGTAGAGCTAACATTTTTTCCATTTAATGTTGCAGGTACCCAGCGGGGCATTTTTAATGCTACATACAACATTGCCTCCTGTATGCCCTTTGGACTATTGGGCTCTTTTTTAAAGTCTTTTATTATACTGTCTTTTGTAACCACAAAATTGATTACTCCTTGATATTTCCCCGGAGGCACTTCATATTTGATAGCAGGATCCATAAAAAAATATTTCCCTACAAATTGCCTCCACGCCTCCTCCCCGCCGGGAAATGCAGCTTTTGTATCTACTGTACTGCTCTCGTACACCGGCAAGTCAGTTTCGTTAGTATTGAGGCGGGTATAGGCAAACCTGGTAAACACCTCTTTATATTTTTCCCGGATGCCTGCATCCTCAATGTGCAGCCTCATGGTGAAAGTAAGCCTGTGATGCAATACCAATAGTTCATTATCGATGGTTGCTTTTAGAAAAAAGAGCCTTGTCATAATACCTTTCTCATAAGCAGCAGTACCTAAAATGTCAATCCCCGATTGGGTGAATTTAAGCTCCCGTATTGCCCGCTTGCCTGTTAAGCCAAAAAATTCTCCATCGGTTTCACTCTTTGCCAAATTGATAGCTGAGACATGACCATTCAGCCATTTCAGCATTGCTTCATCTGTTTGTGCATGGGTTGTAATTGCAAATACTGTTAGCAATAATAACGGTAATATTTTTTTCATGGGTTTATTTAGTAATATTTAATTTCCCTTTCAACGATTGTGTGGGTTACTCTGTCGCCTGCCTTATAAGTCCTTTCATTTTTTATTCTCCGGCAAACATTTCTTGGCGAATGATTAGTGAAACATATTCCAAGCCACCGGAAAAAAAAATTTAAGAAGTGCTTATAAATCAATATTTTATTTCGTTACTTAAGGTCTTACGTTTTTCCTTAACATCCTCAAGTGAAACTTCAAGTGTTACCGTTTTTTTATCAGTTGATAATGTTGCATCTTTATTTGTCATTTTTTTTACTGCAGCAGGCAAATGATAAATGATTCTATACTTCATTTCAGTAAGAAAAGGACTCATCATTTCATTTTCTTCTTCATCATCGCCACCCATCAAGGAACTTACCCCACCAGCTTTACGGGTAAGTCTTCCTTTTGATTGCGAATAAAGGTTCATTTCACTAGCATCTTTTTTATCCTGGTCAAGCACTTTGTTCAATACATTAATATTAGTAAAATTCAGCCTTAGTTTAGTTACATTTTTTTCACTTTTATCCAGGTACGCTGCCGATACACCATTTAAACTGGCTATTTTATTTTTAAGGACCTCAAATGTTGAATCCAATGTTTTTTTTGTGTCTTTTATCGACTGCCCTGTAGAATCTAAAGTGCCATAAGTGTCTGCTAATTTTGTAATATCATAAGCAGTTATGTAGGTGCCCGAGCCATCTTTGTTAAGGTTAATTTCTTCTATAATATCTAAACAACCGGTAGCAGTAAAACCAAGGACGGCAAAAAAGAGAATTCTAATAATTTTTTTCATGTTTTATTTTTTTATAGTTAAGTATTATTTAGACATATTTTACTACATCAAACTGTTGTTGAGTTTTTCATTTTTTAGTGGTTTAAATAATTTGTTTGCAAATTTTTTCTTTAGTAGTGATTTCATATCAGTAAGTGTTCATTAACCAAAGATGTGGGAATCTGTCTGCCACACAAACACCTAAAATAGTTTTTTAAAATCTGATGCTTTTACTTACTTCAATAACCTTAGCCTGTATCCCCACCCCACCAGCTCCTGTGTATTTGTAATCCCCGTTTTTCGCAGCATATTCCGCCGGTGCGTTTGCACGGTGCTCTTTGCAATAGCAAGTGCTTCTCCAATTTTTTCGCTGGTTAAGCCCTTCGCTACCAGCTCTAATATTTTCACTTCCCGTTTACTCAATATTTTTTTTATTTCTACTTTCATAAGATAGATAAATGGACTTTTATTTTTTAAGTGCCAAAGATGGCAGAACCAGTATTGCCGACCTATACCTACTTGTAGGTAATTTTTAGGGTTCAAATTGTTTTTACTCCTACCTTAGTTGTTGATGCCGTTACCCAAATTATTCTTCCCTTTTATTGCCGTTGCCTTTTTCCTGATTGGGCATCCCTCTTTTGGTCAGGCCGCTAAACAACATGAATTTTATTTATTTGAAGACAGCGCCAAAAAATTGACAGGTGAAACAGCACTTGAATTTTTCAATCATGGAAAATTTACAAAGACAGCAACCAATGAAGTAAACAAAGGGTTTACCCGTTCCATTTTCTGGCTGGCTTATCAAAACGACCGGGTACTTCCGGCTGATTCTCTTTTAATGTATATCGGCAATCACCATATCAACCGTATTCATTTCTTTTTTGTAAGTGATAGCGGCCTGGCACAACAATGGCTAACCGGCGATTATTATCCTTTTTCACAACGGCCCATCGATGCTACTGGCTTTTATTTTCCCATCAATAAAAAAGGAGTGTACCTGGCTCGGGTAGATAAATCCAATGAATCATTACAGCTATCCTTCCGGCTTGCGTCAAAGACAGCAGCTCTTGCCGACGAAGCTGGTAATAAAACAGTAATGGCTTTATTTACCGGCATGATATTATTGCTGGTAATTTTTGGTATCTATCTTTTTATTATTTCAAAAGATAAATTATACCTCTGGTATATTTTATATATCGGTACTGGCTGGTTATGGGTACTGTCGAATGCTGGCTATGGATTTGAATACCTGTGGCCTAACATTACCTGGTTTGCCAGTAAGGCAAGACCAATATTTGCCATTGCACCCCTTATTTTTTCCGTATTATTTCTGGTAGGCTATTTAGGGACTGTAAAAAATAAAAAATTATTGCTCGTTTTTAAAATAATGAATATTGTTTTGCTATCCTTTATCATTACTATTTTATTTTTTAATGAAAAAGGGTATCAAAGCCACTGGTGGTTATACATTCAGTATTTTATTCCACTAATTTCTCTTTTGTATGTAATAATAATATTAGCCGTACTTATCATTTCATCTGCCAGAGGAAATAAACCGGCCATGTTTTACCTGGCAGGCATTCTTACCTTGCTCGTAATGGCAATGATGCAAATTTCGTTTTCATTAGGTGGCCTGGGCAGCTTTAGCAGTTTCTTTAGTAATTATGGGCTTGGGTTTGGCTATGTAATGGAAGCTATTATTCTAACGGCTGGCCTGGCTTACCGGTTTAATCAATACCGGGTAGATAAAGAAAAGCTACTGATAGAAATGAATAAACGGCAACAGGAAAACACCCGTATCCTGATGGAAGTGCAGGAGGCAGAACGAAGCCAGGTGGCTAATCAACTGCATGATGTGGCAGGGTCTTTATTATCGGCGGCCAAACTTAATTTATCATCCCTGCGGGAAAAAGGAATAATAAATGAAACCGCCAATGCACAGGTGGCAAAAGCCGAAGAAGCGGTGAGTATGGTTTCTGATATGGTGCGGAACCTGAGCCATGCCCTCAGTCCTGTTATGTTGGAAAAGGTGGGTTTTAAAACATCCCTGGAAAAAGTGGTAGCTATTGTTAACACATCAGGAAAAATTAATATACAGTTGCTGGTAATAGGTTTTGAAAAATATGAACCACAGCTCAACAATTATTATACGGCGCTGTATGGTATTATTTATGAATTGTTGAATAATATTGTAAAGCATTCCGGAGCCAGACATGTGTTGGTGCAGGCAACAGAACATGATGATTGTTTTTCGCTGATAGTAGAAGATGATGGCGCAGGCATTGCCCCGGGACTGATAGAAAAAAAGCAAACCCTTGGCATTGCCGGCATACAATCAAAAATTGATTCGCTGAAGGGGTCAGTAGCATTCGACAATAACAAACCAACAGGCCTGATAGTAACGATTGAAATACCCGTAATCCGTAATGCGAAATAAAATAGTAT
>JANORJ010000122.1:0-2461 GCA_031415255.1 Chitinophagaceae bacterium
ATCAATACCACCCTGCATAGTAAGTTTCAAGGTGTGATTGGCCTTCCTTATCAGGTGAAAAGTATTATTAAAAGAAACAATAAACCGGTTTACTTTTTCATTATTTACCCCTTTATCAACTATTTCGAGCGGATTTTGCCCGGTATATTTATTAGAAGGGTACACTCCATTTACAGGAAGTTGAGGCAGCCAGTTAGGTATATAGGCAAGCGTATATCCTAATGAAACCCCGTTATTATCGTTGCCGGCAAAAGAACGATCACTTTCTGTTACCATCACACTGCTGGCAATACCTATATCCCACCATGTTTTTGGTTGAATATCCAAATTCAAACGTACACTGTTACGCTGATAGCCTGTTCTTTTTTGAATGCCACTTTCATCCCAACGGGATGCCCCGGCATAGTACTTCACTTTATCAGAACCACCTGACAATGAAATGCGGGTATTAGTAATAAATCCGGTGTTACCATAAATTATATCTTCATAATCCCAGGTTTGAGCTGTTGGGTTTCTCAATGCTTTTTCGGCAGTATAATCAGCTCCGGAGGCTTTATCAGTTCCAACCGTAAATTGTTTGTCCCAAATAGTTTTATGCATACCTACCAGATTGAGGGCATTGACCATTCCAAAATCCTGGCCTAGGTTAATACTTACCTTTCCGGCTTTACCTCTTTTTGTTGTTATAATAACCACCCCCGCATTCGCTCTTGTTCCATAGATGGCAGCAGCACTAGGTCCTTTAAGTATTGATACATTTTCAATATCAGCAGGGTTTATATCGGCCAGCCTGTTCGGTGCCTGATCTTGTGTTCCGGAAGTTTGACCGGTAGCTCCACTGAAAGGACCAGTTCCGGCACCAGTTGCATTCTGTCCATTACTGATGTAAACTCCGTCAACAATATAAAGAGGTTCAGAACTTAAATTAATAGAAGAAATTCCTCTTAAACGAACAGAGAAGCCTCCGCCGGGTGCCCCACTGTTGGCACTTATTTGTGCGCCGGTTACTTTTCCCTGCATTGCACCATCAAGTGTTTGTGGGCGGGTATTACCAGTAAGTTGTTTTGCCGAAATAGTGGCAACAGAGTTGGCAGAGTTTGACCTTTTAATAGATGTAGCCAAACCCGTAACAACGACTTCGCTCATACTTGTATTATCAACAGCAAGGCTGATAGCACTACTGTTTTTTGCATCTACCGTTTGGGATAAATACCCCACATAGGTAACCACAAGTCTTGCATCTGAATTGGAAACATTGATGGAAAATTTTCCATCAGCATCTGTTTGTGTAAACGTTCTGGTGCCCCTTACTGAAATGGTGGCACCTTCAAGACCTTTGTTGCTTCCTGATTCTGTTACCCTTCCGCTAATAACTGTTTGGGCCATAAGCCAGGCCGGTAATAATAATACCAGCAATAATGTTTTGATTTTTTTTCTCATGAGCAGCAATTTTTAAGTTAAGCAATTTCAAAAAATATATCCGTTTTAGAGGTGTCGGAATTAAATAATGGATGAAAAAATAGGACAGTGACCTGAGTATTCCAAAAAAAATTACAATTATTTAACATTTGACAATCTTCCTGCTTCTTTTGCTGCATGTGGGAATATCTCCCATTTCAAAACACCTCCCCCGATTGGATGCTGGGCAGGCTGAAAAAAGCTTTGTACTGATTTTTCTCAATTGTCATCAATATAATCTTCAAATACAATCCCATTGGCAAAAAATTGCAAAATACCAACTTCGAAACCCGGAAGTTTTAGAAATCAATACATTCAATTCACTCAGCCATCTTAAATTTGCTTTCATTTCAGAATGCATCTGAGATTTTAAATATTTATACTATGGCATTTACATTACCTGCTCTTCCTTATGCACATGATGCGTTGGAACCGCATATTGACACCCTGACCATGCAGATACATCAAGGCAAACATCACCAGGCTTATGTTGATAATTTGAATAAAGCAATTGCCGGTACTGAACATGAGAATAAAACACTGGCTCAATTAATAGATCATGCCGGTGCTATTAGTGCACCTGTTCGCAATAATGGCGGTGGACATTGGAATCACAGTTTTTTCTGGGATAGCCTTAAAAATCCAGGATTAGCAGATGTTGTAAATGCACCATCTGGAAAATTGGCCGATGCTATCACTGCGGCTTTTGGTTCTTTTGATGAATTCAAAACACAATTTGCTGCTGGCGGTGCTGGTCGGTTTGGTAGTGGTTGGGTATGGTTGATTGTCAATGATGGTAAGTTGGCTATTTCATCTACGCCTAACCAGGACAATCCGTTGATGGATGTAGCTGAAGTAAAGGGAACGCCATTATTAGGTGTGGATGTATGGGAACATGCCTACTATCTTAAATATCAAAATAAACGTCCTGATTATCTCGCTGCTATTTGGAATGTAATTAACTGGGATAAAGTAGCAGAAAGGTTTGAAGCTGTATAAAAAA
>JANORJ010000123.1:0-14064 GCA_031415255.1 Chitinophagaceae bacterium
TCTTGCCACCCCAGCCGATTCCAAAGCCTTATTAGATATCTATGCCCCCTACATTCAAGACACTTCCTTCACTTTTGAAACGGAAGTTCCTTCCATCGAAGAATTTGCCGAAAGAATAAAAACCTATCTCAGCAACTGGCCCTGGCTCGTTTGCGAAATAGATGGAAAAATTGCCGGTTATGCTTATGCTACTAAATACCGGGAAAGAACGGCTTATCAATGGTGTGTGGAAAGTTCTATTTATATACATGATGATTTTCAGAAAGCCGGAATCGGAAAACTGCTATACATAACCTTGTTTGAGATTTTAAAACGACAAGGCTTCCGGAATGTGTATGCTGTTATTAACCTGCCAAACGAAAAGAGTGTGGCTTTTCATGAAAAGTTGGGCTTTACTTATTTTGCTACGTATGAGCAGGTCGGCTACAAGTTAGGTAAGTGGAAAAATGTTGGCTGGTGGAGATTGATTGTAAATGAATTTGGTGATGAACCGGCAGCACCGGTAAAGTTTGCTGATATCAATAAAGATACGTTAGCGGCTATTTTTGCCAAAGCTTTAAACCACTGGTCACATTAATATTACAAAAAAAATAAAAAGCAAGCCACAGATTTCACAGATTGACACGGATGAATACAAATACAATTTATGGCGAATAAAAAAAGCGGCGCAGCAGCTTCTCAATCTGTGTTAATCTGTGAAATCTGTGGCTTGTATTCATTTAGTTGCGCCAGCTACTTTAAATCCGTGTTCATCCGTTCAGTCCGTCAAATCCGTGTGCCTGTATTTTCTATATTCACTTCGCTGCAACAGCCGCCGCTTGCGGCAAAGCTACTTTCCCCGGATATACTTCCAATGCCTTCTCCAAACAATCCATTGCTGTATTCAGCGCATCAAGATTTAATACATACGCTAACCGAACTTCATTTTTACCCAACCCCGCCGTGCCATAAAAACCTGTAGCCGGCGCTAACATTACTGTGGCATTATTATAAGAAAAATCTTCCAGCAACCATTGACAAAATTTATCGCTATCATCAATTGGTAATTTTGCAATCGCATAAAAAGCGCCACCGGGGTTCGGGCAATATACTCCCGGCATTGCATTTAACCGGCTTACTAATAAATTCCGGCGACGTAAATATTCCGCCTTTGGTGCATCAAAATAACTGGCTGGTAAATCCACGGCGGCTTCACCCAATATTTGCGCCAATCCCGGCGGACTCAATCTTGCCTGAGCAAATTTCATCGCTGCATCATACACCGCTTTATTTTTTGTAACCAATGCGCCGAGCCTTGCACCACAGGCACTATATCTTTTCGAAATAGTATCCATTAGTACCACATGTTGATCTAAACCATCGAGATGCATAGCACTTACATACTCTCCATCGTAACAAAATTCTCTGTACGCTTCATCGCTGAAGAGATATAAATTATGTTTGATGCAAATTTCTTTTAATGCTTCCATCTCTTCCCGGCTGTACAAATAGCCTGTTGGGTTATTCGGACTACAGATGATGATGGCTTTTGTTTTATTGGTAATCACTTTTTCAAAATCAGCAATGGGGGGCAATGCAAAACCAGTTTCTATGTTTGAAGTTATCGGTACCACATTCACACCGGCGGCGCAGGCAAAACCATTATAATTTGCATAAAATGGTTCTGGTATTATCACTTCATCACCTACATTGAGGCAAGTAAAAAAACCAAATAGTATTGCTTCACTGCCACCGGTGGTTATCATTATCTGATCGTAGGCCACATTAATGCCTACACTTTTATAATACTGTACCAGCTTGCGGCGATAGCTTTCATTACCGGCACTATGGCTGTACTCAAGTGTTTTTATATCAGCATGGCGAACGGCATCCAATATAGCAGGTGGTGTTTCTATATCCGGCTGGCCAATATTCAGGTGATATACTTTAATACCTTTCTTCTTAGCGGCCTCTGCATACGGCACTAATTTCCGTATTGGCGAAGGGGGCATTTGGGTGCCACGGTTTGAGATTGTAAGCATGTAACAAAGGTAAAAGGGTGTGGGTAGAAGGCAAAAGTTTTTTTTGCAATAGTTGCCGGTTACCACAAGCCAAATAATAAGCTTACCTTGTAATAGTCAAATTGTATTTGGGATTTACAAGGATGATGAAAAAAGCTTTCTTGCGTTAATGGGCAGTTTCGTTGTAAAGTGTGCGGCTATTTATAATGCGGGCAGGTATTTTTTTATAAAGGTAGTTACACCTACAACCCTTACACCTTCTTTTGTTTTGTAATCAATATCTGCAGTGCATACAATAAAATTATTTTTGCATTTCAAATCTGCAACTGATTGATAAAATCCTTTGCTGACAACCGGGGCATTGCTAAGTTTTATTTCCACACAAGCTTTTACTACATGCCCCCGTGCCAGCACCATATCACACTCGGCACCGGCCTGTGTACGATAGTAATACATATCCAGTCGATTCTCCTTGGCATATAACACCTGGCTTATTACATAGCCCTCCCATGATGCACCTGCACCCGGATGATGCAGCAGTTCTTTTTCATTTTGCAAACGAAGTAAGTGATGGAGTATGCCCGAATCATTTATATAAATCTTCGGGGCTTTTACTAACCGTTTTCCAAGATTTACAAAAAAAGGTTGCAGACGGGTTATGATAAATGCCCCTTCCAGGTAATCTAAATACCGCTTTACGGTGGTGCCGGTAATATCTAATGAGTTGCCCAATTTTTCTGCATTTAATATGCCACCCTGTAAGTGTGCCAGCATGCTCCAGAGTTTTCGCATGGTGGCAGAGGAGAAACGTATATCAAACAGTTGTGGCAGATCTTTTTCAATATAGGTAGTAATAAAAGAATCCAGCCATCCTTGCAGCAGTTGTGCATTCCGCATAGTAAGTGCAGTAGGAAAGCCACCCCGGAACCAGTGTTTTTTTATAGTGATACCAGTGGGTAACTCATGCAGGCCTATTGGATGCAGATAAAAATAGGATACCCTGCCAGCTAAACTTTCCGAAGCTCCTTTTAACAGGGCTGGCGAAGCAGACCCGGTAATAATAAACCTTCCGGGTTTTCTTTTTTCATCAATTACTGCCCGCAGCAGCGGAAACAGTTGTGGCATCCGTTGTACTTCATCTATCAGCACACATTCATTAATATAACTCAGCAAAAATTCTTCTGCATCCCGGTTTAGTTTTTCAAAGTCGCTGTGTTTTTCCAGATCAAGGTAAACAGTTTTTTTTCGGATGTTTTTTGCAATAAGTTTTGCCAGGGTGGTTTTGCCTACCTGTCTTGGCCCTAGCAATACAATAGCCGGAAAGGCTTTCATAAATTTTTCTATACCCGGCTGTAAGGCTCTTTGTATCATTTTTTAAAGATACTACTTACCTTGTAATATTCAAATTGTATTTGGGATTTACAAGGATGATAAAATGAAATTTTTTGCCGATAATGGGCTGTTTTTGCTTAGTGATAGGGCGTTGTGTCTTCCGGAATCTATTATAAAATGAAGGGTGAAAGCATTGAAATTAATTTAACAACCTTTTCAACTGCCCTTTTTTTTGAGGATAGTGTTCCCTGCCAAAATGTTCAGCTTCGCAGTTTTGTTTTATTGACGATAGTGATGACAGGTGTTGTAATTTCTTTCAAAATGTGACAAGCCGGGCACAGTTTCGTTTCTTTCTTTTAATACCCGTACAACTGGCTTTTTCCCTTGCTCCGCAAATACCAAATTTATTTCCTCCCTCTTTTACTTTAGATTTGTTGCAAACGTTTCTTATCCCATAAAACCAGCACCCATCAAAATTGCGGGTAAAATAATTTTACGTCTGGGTTGACGTTTTGTTTTGCAAACAATACGAAAAGCCTTGCAAGCAAGAAATGCCAGTGACGATGTTGCCCCGGTATCATTCAAAGCTTTTGAAGAAGCCTATAAAGCACTGACTGAAAAACTGCAACCGCAGGTGTATGCGTTGGGTTTTTTGAAGGTATAATAAATAGCAACTATCAGTAGGCTGTTTTAAACTCAAAATTTGTTTAACTTTACCACTAAAGAAAATAACATGTCATTTCAATACACATACGATGCAAAAGGTAACCCAATTGGTGTGTTTGTGCCTATCAATGAATGGGAAAAGCTGACTACTGAATTGACCAGAACAAAAATCCGGAGTAACAAAACCAGAATCCTGAAATCAGTAGAAAAAGGAATGCTGCAGGTAAAGGAAATCGAGAAAGGCAAATTGAAATCTATCTCACTCAAACAATTGCTGGATGCCCTTTAGTGTAGAATCCACTCCTGAATTTTTATCAGAAGCAAAAAAGCTTGCTAAGAAATATCCTTCTCTTAAAAATGATATTGCTGGTTTAGCAAAACAACTAATTGCAAACCCCACAACTGGAACCCCACTTGGGAAAGACGCTTATAAAATCCGACTGGCTATAAGTTCAAAAGGAAAAGGGAAGAGTGGTGGTGCAAGGATTATTACCTGCGTAAAAATTGTTGCAGCAACTGTTTACCTCGTTTCTATCTATGACAAATCTGTTCAGAGTGATATATCAGATAAGGAATTGAAAGAGAGAATTAAGAATTTACCTGAATAACCCGATGCTTTTTTTTTTCGAGAAACTAACCATGCGTAGAAAACAATTTAACCTTCCCTATACCAAAAAAACTCCTTAAACTCTTTCCTTTTGCTATTCCTCCCCAATTTTATTTCATTGACTTGCCCAGTATTTTTTGAAATTGACTATTAAGCACTGACTGAAAAGCTGCAACCGCAGGTGTATGCGTTAGGTTTTTTGAAGGTGTAAGGCAATGCACTTATCCGCCGGTTGCCCCAACCACAAAAAGACTTAACTTTAAAACATGAAAGAATTTGCTTCCTACATCTCCATTAATCCTGAAATACGGTTTGGCAAACCTTGTATTAAAGGTACAAGGATTGCAATTGCAGATATTTTACAATGGCTGGCATCTGGTATGTCTCATGCCCAAATACTGGAAGATTATCCTTCGCTAAAAGAAGAGCATATTCTTGCGGCTTTGGCTTTTGCAGCCAACCGGGAATCTATCATCAAAATTATAGCAGCATAAATTATGAAATTGCTGCTTGATGCCAATATCTCCTGGCGATTAGTAGCCAAACTTGAAACTCATTTCACGGACTGTTTTCATGTTGACCATATTGGGTCAATTATTCCGGCAAAGGATACGGAGATATAGAATCATGCTTTAGAGAATGACCTCGTTATTGTTACAAACGATGACGACTTTCTTAACCTGGCGAATGTGAAAGGGTTTCCACCCAAAGTAATTTTATTGAGAACAGGTAACCAAAGCAACAGCTATATTGCGGAATTACTAATAAAACATAAAGGAGATATTGATGCGTTGAACCAATCTGCCGATTACGGATTTTTGGAAATATTTTAAGTATTCACCTTCACACCAAAAAAACTCCTTAAACTCTTTCCATTTCTTATCAACCCCGGTGATTATTTACTTTCATCTTTTTTACCACCAAACAAACCGCTTGCTTTTTCTTTTACGGCATCAAATACTTCTTCTGCTTTGTGGGCGGCACTTTTGGCAAAGTTTTCAATTTTTTCACCCGCCTGTCCCGGTATCATATCACTTATTTTATCAAAAAAGCTTTGCTCTTCCTTTTTTTCTCCGGCATCAGGTTGTGTAAAGGCAGAGGCCTTTGGTTCTGCTGCCAGCATTTTTTCAATAGTATCCTTCATCGCCGGAAATTTTTCTTTCATAAACCCTGTTACGGTTGATAAAACACCTTGAGATTGTTCTGCCGACAATCCATGGTCGTTCTGTAGTTTTTGAATCAGTTCCTGTAGCATGATGGTATAGTTTAAAAATGAGGTATAAAGCTGAACTTTTTTTCCGGAATTGGCTAATAAAATTTTTGGCAACGATGCTGATACCAACCAAAGAAAATGATAAATACAGGCAGGCAGAAAATTAAATGTATTAATTTAGCCACAATTAAACGGGACTTGTCAGTGAATGTATTTTTTTGTAAATTTTTCTTACGGCGAATAGCTTTTTTATCAGGTTTTATCGGCATTTCTTTTTTTTGCACGGCACAGTTATGCACTGGTAGTCTGGGCGATCCTGTTATTAATATGACGTTTGGTTCGGGTACCAATTATGGACAAGGGGTTACTGCACCCGGTTATGCTTTTGTCAGTTCTTCCTGCCCCAATGATGGATATTATACTTTCACGGCTGCCACGGTAGCATGTTTTGGTAATAGCTGGCACACTGTAAATGCGGACCATACCGGCAATGGTAATTTTATGCTGGTGAATGCTTCTTTCCAACCCGGCGATTTTTTTCTTAGTACTGTATCGGGTCTTTGCCCGAATACTACCTATGAGTTTTCTGCATGGATAATGAATGTACTGATATCACAAAGCGGCATTCAGCCCAATATTACTTTCAGTATTGAAACGCCGGCTGGAGTAATATTAAATCAATTCAACACCGGTGGTATTGCTGTTACATCGCAACCAGCTTGGAAGCAGTACGGTTTCTTTTTTACTACTACGGCTGGCATTCCTGACATCGTATTGCGCATGACCAATAATGCACCCGGCGGCATTGGTAATGATGTGGCATTGGATGATATTACTTTTCGTCCTTGCGGCCCGGTGCTTACTTCATCTATACAGGGAAATAGCGATACGGTGGATATATGTGTGTATGAGCAGGTGGGTTATACTTTTACCGGGGCGGTTTCTCCTGGTTTTTTATCACCGGTTTTTCAATGGCAGGTAAGTACCAATGCAGGAACAACGTGGAATGATATTCCGGGAGCTACTGCGCTTACTTATCAACGACCACCTACCGTAGCGGGTAATTTTTTATATCGCCTTTCAGTTGCTGAAGGTGGTAATGGAGGAATAGCTGCTTGTCGTATCGGGTCTAATATTCTTACTATAGATGTACATGCCAGGCCAACCATCAGTGCCGGGCCTGACAGAATTTTATTTAAAGGTGGCTCTGCAATATTAGCAGCTACTACTACCGATAATAATAATATCGTAAGCTGGTCGCCGCCAGATTATTTAGACAATACTGCTATACTTAATCCAACTGCATCACCTGATAAGGATATGAGTTATTCTCTTTTTGCTGTGTCGCAATTCGGTTGCACCAATACAGATCAGGTGTTGGTAAAAGTAGTGTCGGGTATTTTTGTGCCAACCGCATTTACTCCTGACAATAACGGCAAAAATGATAGTTGGCGGATTTCGTTTCTTGATCCGGTTTTTGGAGCCACAGTAAATGTTTATAATCGTTGGGGACAATTAATCTACCAGGCCATTGGCACAGCTGTAAACTGGGATGGTAATTATAGAGGTATGCCACAGCCAGCAGGTACTTATGTTTACACCATTCATTTTAAAAGTGGCCCTTCGGATATGAAGGGGATATTGAATCTGATACGATGAAATGCTAAACAAAGATGTATTTAACCTACCGTCTTGCGGGTATCCGCCACCATCAAAATCTTTGTTATCTTTAAAAAGTATTTTAAACCTTAATAGCCATGCGACAACTACTCCTCGCTTTATTCACCTTTGCCAGCATCAGCCTTGTGGCGCAAACGAAAGAGATAGCTTTCAAAAGTCATAGCGGCAATATGAAAAATTTTAATGTTGCCTTGGAGAATGATTTTTTCGGCATGGAGAAATCAGATTTTGGATTGCCCGCCCCTGTAAAAACATATTCGTTGGATAGTGTGATTTATATTTCTGAAGCAATGTCGGTGGTGGTAAAAAAAATCTATAGTAGGGAATATAACGAACCAATAGATTCTGTCCGGTTTCTCGGGGTGTATAAGGATACGGTATATAACGATCCATTGTTTTCAAAAAAACATTCATTGGATAGTATAAAGAACGTTTTGAAAAATACAGGATTCTATAATAACCGGATTAACAAAGTAATTTTTATCGGGTATGACAATAAGAAAACTAAAACTGGTAAAAAGGCTCAGAATAGTAATGAGGACAAGCCAAAGCAAAATATTGCCCTGCCTGTTGTTATAAATGATAATGGCAACAACAATAGCACTCCTTTTGATGCACAATTAGCAGTAATGCTGGGAAGTATATTGGCACTGGCTTTACTGGGTGGATGGATGTCGTGGAAGTTTTATCAACCACGATTACAAAAAGCTTAAAATTATTTTTCTGATAATCCAACGCTGGTATGAAAAGAAGTTTTTTTCAAAGCATTGCTTCTTTTTTTGCATTTCTCTGCGTTGTATTTTTTCCCTTTCCCTTTAATCTTAGTAAGATTCAGCTTTCTGTTACTGATTTCATTTTTGGAAAACTGATCGGGTTCATTTCCTCCACTATTTTTGGAAAGACACTTGCTGATACAAAGGTTTATTCGGATAGCGTTTCCATGTATATACTTGTATTGTTACTTTTTATTTTGGCCATTCTTATCAGTTTAGTACTGCTTCGGATAAAAAAATGGCCGGCGTACAGGAATAAAGTACTTGGGTTTTTCTACCAGCTTTTTATTTATTACCTCGCTTTGCAGTTATTAAAATATGGAGTTGACAAAATTTTCAAAAACCAATTTTATCTTCCCGAACCCAATACACTATTCACCCCGATAGGTAAAGTAGATAAAGATCTACTTTACTGGAGTGCAATGGGAACATCACATCTTTATAATGTGTTTCTTGGTTCATTGGAAATGCTGGCGGCTGTATTCATTCTACTAAAACGAACGAGACTAATTGGCTTGTTGATGAGTTTTGGTGTACTGTTGAATGTGACAGCTATAAATTTCGGATTTGATATTTCGGTAAAACTTTTTTCTCTTTTTTTATTATACCTAACGGTTTATTTGCTGTTGCCATATTGCAGCAGGCTATATCAATTACTATGGCTGCAACAAAATGGATACAATAAGCCGTTAGCTGAAAAAATTGTTTTGCCAAAGAAAACCTTTTTATCCGCCTTTCTAAAATGGCTGGCTGTTGGCCTTATTTGTCTGGAAGTTTTTTATCCATTTATTAAGTCGGGAAACTTTAATGGAGATATTGCAAAGCGGCCTTACCTGCATGGGGCTTACGAAGTAAAGCAGATAATTTCTGGAGCAGATACATTGGTGGCTGCCTATTCACCGGTAAAGCGATTTTTTATTCACCGGGATAGTTATATAATTTTTCAAAACGAGCAAGAAGAGATGCTGGATTATAAGATACACATTGATAAGGCTAAATCTTTATTCATATTGACCGATTATCAACTGAAGCAAACTGTGTTGTCATATACTTATCAGCCAACTGATAGTATTTTGAAGCTGCAATATTTCAATGCCGGCAAAGAAAGTAAATTGATTGGCAAGGCAATTGACTGGAAAAAATTACCAGCTTTGAAGAAAGGGGTTCATTGGACGGTGGATGGTGGCCGGTGATAATTTCCGGTGAATACAATCAAATTTGCATAATACTGAATAGAATTACTGGACGATGAAGAGTGATTAATTTATTTTCTTCCACTGGAAGAAAATAAATTAACAAGCCGTCGGCTGCAACCGAAGCTGATAGTAGTAATGTCGCTGGCTAAATATTTTTTCAATCTCTTTTCCCCTTTAGTATAAATAACTTCATAAAATTTTGTTTACAAAATCATAAAGAAACTTCTCCGGCACTTTCTTTTTCATAAAACTTTGTTGTATCGTCTTTAAGTTATTTGCTGGTATTGTGCAGCAATGTAATTTTTCACTTCCTAAAAACAGTACAGCCTATTTGATCCTTCTTTACACTTAACCAACAACTATAACACTGGTTATTTTGCCCGACAATGAATAAGTTTCTGTTTACCGATGGAACAAATGGGGTAAAGGAAGTGCAGTCGCAGGATGAATTAGAAAGCCTGATTGAATCGGCCACCCAGCCTGATAAAATAAGGATATGGCTGTTCAGCAGCAACGAGTGGATAAGCTATGCTACCTTTCGAAAACAAGTGCCGCCCACTATCCGAAAACAAAAGCCGGAGACAACTAATAATCTTGCCATATTAACTAATGATGGGCAACAGCCGGCAGCAAGGAGCAAACAATGGGTAAAAAAAATACTCTACTTCACCGGTGCTGCTACAGGTATTTTTTTAGTTTTCAATTTTACCAAAATAAAATGGGAGAAAGCCACACCGGTAAACATCAGTGCCGCAAGACCGGCTAATGTTCCCAATATGGATATTGATTCCCTGATTGATGAAATTGAATACACAAGAGATCAGGCATTAGACAGAAATACGAAAACAAATCTCCGCCTCCGCAATACCTGGCCGGAAAGAATTTTGCTGCAACTAATGGTCGACCGGGAAACAAGCGGCAACGGATCCCGTTATTTTAATATAGATGTTTCTATTGATAATACAACGGGCTACAACCTAGATAATGCTCTTGTAAAACTATCAGTATGGAAAAATAATAAAGTGAGCCTTACCGACACCGTTCATTTCAGCAATATCCGGTATGATAAATTATCAAAACGGCAATTAGATTACCGGTACAAAGGCGACAGCATTTCGGTGGCATTTGAATCTATTAAAGCTAAAGCATTTAATTTCTGTTATTCAGCAGCAACAAAAAATAATTCCGGCAACTATAATGACAGATGGTTTTGCCGGGAGTAATTTATAACCTGAAATTTTTAATATGGCACTTTATTATTTACCGGTTTTAATTCGTAGCGACAGGTATTTTGTAGCAAGAATGGAGCAAACTAATAAACTGATACAGCAAACTGATTTCAACTTTGTTGTTCATGCGGAAGACAGGGTGCTTACGCCATTGCTGACGATTGAAGATCCTGATAAGATTGTGCTAAACCAAATGGCACCATCTGACAGGCAGGATATTCCATTGAAGGAATGCCATATTTCATTGCGAAAAACGGATGGTGATTTTGAATTAGTGATTAAAAAGAATTCAACATTTATTGTTGAGTCGTTTAATGATGAAGAAACAGGTCTTCGATTGGATTATTCAGCTAGTCAAAAAAGAGTATCCGTTGGATTTTATAAATATAAAGTTGAGCAAGTTCCTTTTCAATTGAAAGTAACGTTGGTACACAGCGAAGACGAAAAATATTCCGGTGAATCTCAGTTTACCATTGTTCGTTCAAAAGAATGTCAGCGGGTAGTAATTGACTTTGGAAGCGAAGCCAGCCAGGTTGGCTATAAAAATTGCGGCCCGCAATCAGCTATTGTACAGTACGACATATTAGAGAACATCATCAGCCAATTAAATATAACAGACAGTACAAAAAACTGGAAGAGAGAAGATTTTTTGAATAATGAAGCAGGTCAGAATATGTTGTACCGTTCTTTTTATGCGGTCAAAAAAAGGATCAGCCGGGAGGAAAGAAAAACATTCCCATTCAACTTTACTAATAGCACAACCGATGATGAAATAAGATTATTTATCACCCGGCAAGAAGTAGCCGCTACACAGCTTTCTTTCCGGGATGCTTATGAAATTATTCCTAACCTGAAATTGGGTATTGAAAAAAGTCTGCAACTTTCAATGGGTAACTATACTGAAGATTATAGTATCCGATCTCATAAAAAAGAACTTATCAGTGCCGTCCTGCTAAGGATTTTACGTTTGATGATAAGTACAAAGCCGTCTTTTCAGCAAGGCGGTATCATTGTTACACTGCTGGTGCCTAATATTTATACCCAGCATGATGTGTTTGAAATGTTGAATGAATTGCGGAAACAAACAGATAATTTGTTGTCTTCCCTGGGCATTACTAGTGGTAGTTTATATATCGAATACGAAACTATTTCAGAAAGTGATGCTGCTTTTATGGGGTACCAGCAAACCCATGCCGAAGAAGTAAATCTTTCCAACGGCGAAATAGCCTTGGTAATTGATTGTGGCAAAGGAACAACCGATATTTCCATGTTGCTGGCAGATGATAACGAAAACTATTCGAGCTTTTTCAGAACAGGATTTGCAGGAGCAGGTAATGTATTGTTATATGGATTTGCCGAAGATTTTTTGACGCTGGTGTTGAAAGCTATTCCCGGTAATAACGATATTTCTGTAAAAGATTTTATCAGCCGTCATATTCTTGACCAGAACCTGACAGCTGATGTGTTAAATTTTATTCAGCTGATGGAAGACCAGAAAAAGAAATTCAACAATCTTCAGGCAGTTGGTATTACTGAATTTGCACAACTGGCAGAAAATTCTATAAGTACGGAGAGAACGATAGGGAATTTATATAAAGACCAGTCAACACTGCTGCAATATGCGGAAGCTATATTAAAGGATAGAAGTATAAGATGGGATGATGAAGTAACCGGACTTATTAGTAAAGCAACTGATTGTATTGTTCATTGCATTATTGCCAGCATCAAAGATGTTATTACTAAAGACATTAAAAAAAGAATAAAAACGGTGATGCTGAGTGGCCGGGCTTTTTATTTTGATGAATTGAAGGTAAAAGTAGAAACGGAATTAAAGGAATTACTTGGTACAGCAGTTAAAATAAATACTGTTCCTCCGGGGCGGGCATTAAATAATAAAAACGTTGCTATTCATGGGGCTTTTAGCGGAGCCTATAAAATAACCGACTTTACCGGCATCCCGATTGATAAGAAAGAAGGCTTGTCGAAGAACAACGATGTATTGAATAATAATATCTATTTATATCGTGGTATAAAAATTGAACCAGGAAATGATATTTTGTATAACGCAGCCGTGGTAAGGAGAAACAACCAGGAGCTGAAAGCTTTTAAAAACAAAACAGTTGACATCTATTTTACCCGTGATAATATTTACCTGCGGCTGATGGAAAATCAACGGGTGAAAGATGTGCGGTCGCTGTACAGCATCCTTACTTCAGTTACAGAAACTTATTCGCCAATACAGGACATGAAAGCTATTTCCATGTTTCCCGGCTATTCCGGAGAGCTGGCTTCCATCAATGCTGTGTATAGCGATGTAGTGAAAGAAAAACAATTAGCCCCTGCGCAGCGGGTAAAGAAAAAAAGAAGTGTTTTTCAATTTTTCCATTTTTAATAAAAGGACTATGCGACATAAAATTTATATCTCTATTTTACTGCTGATGTTTTCTGTTAGCTTGTTTGCACAGTCCATAGGGCCTGTTGTCAAGCCAGACACTAAACATATCCGCATTGTGGATACATTAACAACGCAGGAGAAAATTAATCGAAACCCGGTTATATTAAAATCAGAACTGGATTCCTTACTTCAACAATTCATCGAAAGCCAGCCGCAGCAGGTGATAGCTGAGCCATTAAAAGAGACACCTGATAATACTAATCAGTATATATTGGCAGGATTATTTGCCATCATTGCATTACTGGGTTTAATTATCTACTTGTTTTACCGGCATCAGCAAAAAATAAACAGAACGATTGCAGGATTACAGGAAAAAGTAAAGAAACCTGAACAAGTTTCGGGCAATGGATTTCATACTGTATCGAAGGAAAAGAAAGGCAAGACAATTCCACAATCATTGGAAAATAAAATCAGTGACCTGAATGCAGAATTAAATAAGTTATCAAAGGAAAATGAAGGACTGAACCGGGTGATAAAAGAATACAACGGCATTCAGCATGAATACGATTCGCTAAAACATGGAATTTTAAAAACATACAAAGTAAAAAACTACCCGGGCTACGACAAAACAAAAAATGATACACTGGCTATGCAAGGCGTACTGCAAACAGAAAATTCGGTAGCCATTTATGCCTATGAGAAATTTCTGAAGCCGGTACTAGCAATTGCAGATGCAAATAAGAATAACCCTGCCAAACTCAGTGGAGAAGACAGGGAAAAACTTTTAGACTCACTCATTTCACTTTCATTTTTATATATTGAATACCTGTATCTGCGGGTAAATGATTTATCAATCGGCGGCAAAATGGTAGAACGGATACAGGGGCTTAGTAAAGGAAACGGATTGGATGCTTCCTTATTAAAAAAACTTAATACTGAGTTTGGCAGGGTTATTCTTATTTGCATCTGCAAT
>JANORJ010000124.1:0-2424 GCA_031415255.1 Chitinophagaceae bacterium
CAATCCCGAAGACCCGACCGAGTTTTATGTAGCCTATGCCACCGGCGGCCTCTGGCATACTACTAATAATGGTCAAAGTTTTACTCCCATTATGGACAGCCTTGATATGCTGTTTATCGGTGATATAGCCGTGAACTGGAAAACAAAAGCTATATGGGTGGGAACCGGCGAAGTAAATAGCAGCCGTTCTTCGTATGCTGGTGTTGGTGTATATAAAACAAATAACAACGGAAAAACATGGGAATATTTGGGTCTGCCCGAATCACATCATATTGGTAAAGTACAATTGCATCCTACTAATCCTGACCTTGCCTGGGTTGCTGCATTAGGTCATTTATATTCTGCCAATAAAGAAAGAGGCGTTTATAAAACAACCGATGGTGGTAAAACATGGAAACAAACGTTGTATGTGGATGATAACACTGGTTGTGTTGACCTCGACATCAATCCATCCAATCCGAATGAAGTGTATGCAGGCATGTGGTATCGGGTGCGCCGTGCCTGGAAGTTTGAAGAAAGCGGAAAAAGCAGTGGCATTTATAAAAGCAATGATGGTGGCGAAACTTGGAAAATTGTTTCCGGCCCCGGTTCAGGATTTATGACGGGTGATAAGATTGGACGTATCGGAATCGCCGTATATCCAAAAAATTCAAACATCCTTTACGCAGTAGTTGATAACAACACACCAAAACCTGCCGTTGACAAAAAATATGATTCGCTTTATACAAAAGCAAATTTTAAAGACATTACAAAAGATCAATTCGCCGCATTGAAAACTAATTTGATTGATTCCTTTTTAAGGAAAAATTTCTTTCCCCGTAAATACAGCGGTAAAGGAATAAAAGAAATGGTGTCAACAGACAAATTAAAACCAACTGCTCTTTGGGATTATCTCGATAGTGATGATGGTTTCCAAAATACCGGTATCGTTGGTTGCGAAGTTTATCGCAGTGATGATGGTGGACAAACATGGAAGAAGACACATACTAAACCTAATCCTAATTTCAACACTTATGGTTATTATTTTGCAAAGGTTTACACCTCACATTACAATCCCGACAAAATCTTTTCGATGGGCTTTATTGCGCAACTTTCTACTGATGGTGGTAAAACATTTAAGACTATTGACAAAGGCAATGTGCATGCAGACCATCATGCATTGTGGGTAAATCCAAAAAAAGATTCTCATATCATTAATGGAAATGATGGTGGAACAAATATCAGTTACGATGATGGGGCTAATTGGTTTAAAGCAAATGCCCCGGCTGTAGGACAGTATTATGCCATCACTGTTGATGATGCAAAACCATACAATGTGTATGGTGGATTGCAGGACAATGGAAGCTGGTGGGGACCATCTACACACAAAGAAGATATTGGCTGGGTGGACAACGGGCAATATGCATATAAAACTATTAACGGCGGCGACGGTATGCAAGCACAAGTAGATACGAGAGATAATGCAACCGTGTATTCCGGTTCTCAGTTTGGAGCTTATGCCCGTTATAATAAAGAAGGTAAAGAAAGAAGAGGGTTTCAAAAATCACTTCGTCCGCAACATGAATTAGGAGATAAGCCACTTCGTTTCAATTGGCAAACACCCATTCTGCTAAGTAAACACAACCAGGATGTATTATATTATGGAAGCAATCGCCTCTATCGTTCATTGAACAAGGGCGATACGTTAATTGCTATGAGTGCCGACCAAACTAATGGACGGGTAACGGGTAATGTGCCTTATGGCACATTAACTACTTTGACAGAATCACCGATCCGGTTTGGGTTGATATATACTGGATCTGATGATGGCAATATTCATGTGTCAAAAGATGCTGGATATAGCTGGGAACAATTAAATCAAACAGGAACAACAATTGCTCCAAAGAAAGGAACTAAACCCTCAACACTAAACTCAAAACTCCAAACAAATAGTCTCTGGGTAAGCCGTGTCACCGCATCGCAACATAAAGAAGCTAGAGTGTATGTTTCACTAAACGGATATCGCTTCGACAACTTTGCTCCTTACTTGTACATGAGTGATGATTATGGTATGACATGGAAAAATATCAGTAAAGATTTACCATTCGAACCAATCAACGTAATAAGAGAAGACCCTAAGAATGATAGTATTTTATATGTGGGCACAGATGGCGGCCTCTATGTAAGTTTTGATCAAGGCAATACATTTATGACTTGGAATGGAGGTTTGCCAAAATCAGTTCCCATTCATGATATTGCCATTCAGCAACGGGATAATGAAATTGTATTGGGTACTCATGGGCGTAGTTTGTATGTAGCTAGGCTGGATGATGTGCAAATGCTGAAAAAAGATGCGGAGTGGATGAAGAAGAAACCAAAACCAAAAAAAGTGGAGAAAGATGCGGATGAAAATGCTGCGGCAAATCCTGAAAGAGATTAGTCTGG
>JANORJ010000125.1:0-6812 GCA_031415255.1 Chitinophagaceae bacterium
TCCAACATATTTATCGTACCAATGCCAGGCTTCTTCATTAATAGGTTCGCCAACGGTACCTAATATTTTTAAAGAAGAAAGTGCTTTACCTGTAAGTGGCTCCAGACCAAAGCCCATCAAACTACGGATGGCTGTTGGTGCAGTGTAAAGAATATTTACTTTATGTTTTTCCACTATATCCCAAAATCTTCCTGCATCAGGCCAAGTAGGAATGCCTTCAAACATAAGCGAAGTAGCTCCTGCACTCAACGGACCATAAACAATATAACTATGACCGGTTATCCATCCAATATCCGCCGTGCAAAAATGTACATCGCCGGGATTGTACTGAAACACATTTACAAAAGTATAAGTAGTCCATACCATGTAACCGGCCACACTATGTACTACACCCTTTGGTTTGCCGGTGCTGCCAGATGTATATAATATAAATAACGGATCTTCTGCATCCATCTCTTCAGCAGGAAATGATACCACTCCATCTTTTTCAATTTGTGTTTCGGCATGTTCCATTTCATCTTCCCACCAAACGTCTCTGCCTTTTATCATGGAGACAGGTGTTCTTGTTCTGGTATAAACAATTACCCGCTTCACTGTTTTATTTCCAACTAACGCATCATCAATCACACTTTTTAATGGAATATCTTTTCCGCCACGGTAAGCACCATCGCAGGTTACAATAAATTCTGCTTTGGCATCATCCAATCTGTCAGCAATACTTTGTGCAGAAAAACCACCAAAGATTACAGAATGTATCGCACCAATTCTTGCACAGCCCAATACAGCATAAGCCAACTCCGGCACCATGCCCATATAAATACAAACACGGTCACCTTTCTTCACCCCGTTATTTATTAATACCTGTGCAAACTGGCAAACTCTTTTATGCAAACGACTGTACGTAACAACTCTAGTTCTTTCATCCGGGCTATTGGGCTCCCAAATGATAGCTGGCTTATCTCCGAGTTTTTCTAAATGACGATCAATACAATTTTCTGTAATGTTCAGCTTACCGCCTTTGAACCATTCGATTTTTGGTTCGGCAAAATTCCACTCCAGCACTTTGTCCCACTTTTTTCTCCATGCAAAATTTTCGGCGACAGCTGACCAAAAAACTTCCGGTTCAGCCACACTTTGTTGGTAATCTTTATAATATTGGTCTAATGATGTTATTTGAAACGGATATGACATAAAAGAGATTATTTTTATAGAGTATAAATTTACAGTATTCAAATACATTTCGCCCAGAGAAAAAAGAGGAAAGGAGAATACAAATGATTACTACGCAATCCTCTTTCTCTCTTTTCCCTCTGTGCAATGATTTTGTATTCAATAATACATCGGGAACGTTCCCATTGATTTTTTTTTGCTTGCTTTACAAATTCATATCTTGACCACATGAATCAACCAAGTTCAGCCAAAACCATCCGCTCTGTTATTACCGCCTCTTCTTTAGGCACTATGATTGAGTGGTACGATTTTTATATTTTCGGAATGCTGGCCAAAACTATTTCAACCCAGTTTTTTCCGGAAGGAAATCCTACTGCTGCCTTGCTCAGCACCTTGGCCATTTTTGCAGCCGGATTTATTGTTCGTCCGTTTGGTGCATTAGTGTTTGGCCGCCTCGGCGATTTGATTGGCAGAAAGTATACATTCCTATTGACACTTGTTTTAATGGGTGGTTCTACCTTTTTAATAGGCTGTGTACCCAACTATGCCAGCATCGGCATTGCAGCACCAATATTGGTTTTGTTATTAAGATTACTACAAGGCCTTGCACTCGGCGGCGAGTATGGTGGTGCAGCCACTTATGTAGCCGAACATGCTCCGGCAGGCAAAAGAGGATATTACACCAGTTTGATACAAACCACTGCTACGTTAGGATTATTTGTTGCACTCGGTGTAATACTGCTGGTAAAATCAAATATGTCAGATGCGGCTTTTAATAATGAATGGGGCGGCTGGCGTTATCCGTTTTGGATTTCTATAATACTGGTAGGTGTTTCTATTTATATCCGGATGAAGATGGCAGAGTCGCCGGTATTTTCTAAGCTGAAAGCTGAAGGAAAAACATCAACGAATCCGCTGAAAGAAAGTTTTCGCAACAAAGCCAATTTTAAAATGGTATTGCTGGCCTTGTTTGGTGCGGTGATGGGACAGGGTGTTGTGTGGTACACCGGACAGTTTTATGCACAAAATTTTTTAGAAACAAAATGCAATATAGAATTTGAGCAAAGTAGAACGATAATGCTATGGGCTATTGCATTTGCCACTCCGTTCTTTTTATTATTTGGCTGGCTGAGCGATAAGATTGGAAGAAAATGGATCATGATGACGGGGATGGCATTGGCGATATTTACTTACCGTCCGATTTTTAGTACTTTCTTAAAGGATACAGATATTATGGAATGGGTAAAACAAAGCCCAGTTCAAAAAGGTGATATAAAAGTCACTCAGACAGCTATGAAAAGTGCGAGGATTATAGACACATCTATCACCTACGCTTTACCGAACGGTGCTATGTACACTGCAATAAAAACAGATACAGTACAAACAGCTAAAGTATATCAGTCTAGTTTTAAAATTGTAAACAAACATATTTCAACATCAACCTACTGGAAATTCATCGGCCTTATTTTCTTATTGATATTATATGTAACAATGGTGTACGGACCTATCGCCGCCTTCCTGGTAGAAATGTTCCCGACAAAAATCCGGTACACTTCTATGAGCTTGCCTTATCATATCGGTAATGGTGTGTTTGGTGGCTTGGTTCCTTTTATCGGTTTGTTATTAACCAGCACCTACACGGCGGACCCGTTAGTAGGACTTTGGTATCCCATTGGTGTGGCGGCTTTGTGTTTGGTAATTGGGGTATTGTACCTGAGTAATAAGATTGATAGAAATATAAAAGATTAACCTCAACTCCCTCCCTTCTCCACAGAGTGGAGAAGGGAGAGCTTAACACAAGGCCAACTTACTTGAAATTTACAATAGAATTTAAAACCTAAAATTATGAATGCCTTTAAAAGATACTTCGGATTGCTTCTATTAATTATTGGCCCACTTTTCATTTATGAATTAGTGGCCGGGGCAATTGCCAATATTGATGCAGCAGGTAAAAAGGATATTAACAATCCTGTTATCTGGATTATCATTATCACCATATTTACTCCAATTGCTATCGGTCTGGTTATTTTTGGTTGGTATGCTTTCCGGGGAGAGTATGACAGGCTGGCAACTAAATCGAAAGAGTTGTAAATCAGCAAAAAAAAATTACAATTTTCAAACAATTGTTTCTTGTAAGTGTTATTATCAGACATACCTTTGCAGTCAGAATGAAAAAAATATCAGTCATACTACTTTTCCTTTTTGCACTTGTTCAGGCTGGTCCAGCTTTCAATGCCCTATTTTCCACTTCCACTGTTGTATTTATGGTAGATGAGGAAAAATCTGAAGACAAGATTGAAGAATCTAAAAACGATAAAAAGGAAATCCCATTCCTTGCTTATCTATCCGTAGAATTCTCTCATCGTATAAGTACAGCCCTGCATCAAGCTGAAAAAATTCAGGCTCCTCCCTGCCTTGAAAAGCTGACGCCTCCTCCCAATTTTTGTTAATCGCTGTTCTCTGCTGTTTTTTTAATTGTAAGCTTTTTGCTTATACCATACTTTCTGTAACTGATTAACTAAATCAACTTTATGCCAACAACCAAAAGCCCGGTTGCCAGGATACTAAACCTGTTGCGACTGGAGCGAAAAGAAATTACTGCTGTATACCTCTATGCCGTCCTGAACGGATTGATACAACTCTCCTTGCCAGTGGGTGTGCAGGCTATTATCGGATATGTGTTGGGTGCATCTATGCGGGCCTCACTAATTGTTCTGATTGTACTAATAGTGCTCGGTGTTCTCATTGCGGGCATTATGCAGGTAAACCAGATGAAAGTCATTGAAAAAATTCAGCAAAAAATATTTGTACGCTACTCGTTTGCTTTTGCACAGCACATCCCTAATCTGGACTTGAAAAGGAATGATTCCATTTACCTACCAGAGTTGATAAACCGTTTTTTTGATGTCCCGCTGTTGCAAAAAAGTTTATCCAAAATACTGCTGGACATTCCAACTGCGGTGATACAGATACTATTTGGATTGCTTTTGCTTTCCTTTTATCACCCGGCTTTTATTTTGTTTGGCGTACTACTTGTTGCTATTCTTATTCTCATTCTAAAATATACCGGTGGAAAAGGACTTGAAACCAGCCTGCAAAAAAGTAAATACAAGTACAAAGTAGCTGCCTGGCTGGAAGAGATGGCAAGGGTAATAAAATCTACCAAACTAGCAAAGCAAAACGACCTGCACCTGCAAAAAACAGATGAACAGGTATGCAATTACCTGATTGCCCGCAACCAGCATTTCAAGGTTTTACTTTTACAGTTTAATGTGCTGGTAATTTTTAAAACTGTTATCACCGCAGCTATGCTGATTGTGGGTACCCTGCTGATGGTAAACCAGCAATTAACCATTGGTCAGTTCATTGCTGCAGAGATTGTTATTCTCCTGATATTAAATTCCGTAGAAAAACTAATCATCAACCTCGGCAGTGTGTATGATACGCTGACCGCAGTAGAAAAAGCATCGGAAATAACAGACAAGCCGGTAGAAAAAAATGGTACGCTTACATTAGCAGAAGTAAATAACGGTGTTAAACTGGAAATGAAAGGAGTTAGTTTCAGCTATACCGGCGAATCGGATATTTTGCAAAACATATCACTGAAAATTGAAGCCAACGAAAAAGTATGCATCAGCGGCAAAGACAGTTCCGGCAAATCCACTTTACTAAAACTAATGACTGGTTCGTATACTGATTTCGATGGTTCTATTCTGATAGATGAGGTGCCGCTGGGAAATTACAACCTCGACTCATTACGGTCGCAAACAGGTGTGCTAATGAGCCAGCAGGATATTTTTCAGGGAACATTATTGGAAAATATTTCTTTGGGCAACCCTTCTGTAACAATGGATGCTGTAAAAGAATATGCTGCTAAAACGGGGCTTACTGAGTTTATCGCTTCACTAAAAGATGGCTATGATACTGTATTGGATCCATCCGGCAAACGGCTAGCGAAAAATGTAGTGCATCGAATTCTGTTGGTAAGGGCATTAGTGTGCAAACCACGGCTACTGTTGCTGGAAGAACCATGGATGAACTTTAGTAATGAACACCGCAGCCAAATCATACAATTATTAAAACAAATAAAAAATACAACGCTGGTTGTGGTAACGAATGACGAAGAATATATGCAACAGTGTGACAAAGTAATAGTGATGAATGAAAATGGAAGTATTAACAACTAAACAAACCAACATGAACAACTTTAAATCATACTCACTCATTTATCATTACAATAAAAAAAGTAAAGTAAAGCTCTGGTTTTTCATTTGTCTTGGTGTCTTTGTCATCTTCCTCTTCATGCCGTGGACACAAAACGTAAGAGCCAAGGGTGCAGTTACTACCTTATACCAGGACCAGCGACCCCAACAGGTTAATACCATTATTGGCGGCCGGGTAATGAAATGGCACATTAAAGAAGGTGATTACGTAAAAGCTGGTGACACTTTAGTACAATTAACGGAAGTGAAAGTAGATTACCTCGACCCGAATCTCTTGCAACGAACACAAGACCAATTGACCGGTAAACAATTATCAGTAGAATATTATAAAAGCAAAGTAGGTGTAGCCGACCAACAAATTGGAGCTATCAATTCTGGTTTGCAATTGAAATTAAATCAGTTGCTCAATAAAATGAACCAGCTAAACCTGAAAGTGCAAGCGGACAGTGCTGAAGCTATTGCTGCTAACAATGATTTTTTAATTGGTAATAAACAATACAACCGCCAAAAAACTATGTATGATAGCGGACTTGTTTCATTAACACAATTAGAAATAAGAAACCAGCAATACCAGAATGCATTGGCAAAAAAAATAAGTGCTGAAAATAAATTGGCCAACTCAAAGCAAGATCTGACAATTAACCGAATTGAAATGAATGCACAACAACAAGAGAACATAGAAAAAGTAACGAAGGCGCAGGGGGAACAATTTCAATCTCTCACACAGATTGCCAGTGGCCAGGCAGATATTGCCAAGCTGGAAAATCAATATGCCAGTTATAACATCCGCAATGGCATGTATTATGTATTGGCATCGCAAAGTGGACAAATAGTGAAAGCACAAAAAGCAGGTATTGGTGAGTTTGTAAAAGAGGGTGATATGATTGCAGAAATAGTACCTGATAAAATTCAGTATGCAGTAGAAATGTTTGTACAACCGTTAGACTTACCATTGCTGGCTGCGGAGCAAAAAGTTCGTTTTCTTTTTGATGGATTTCCTGCTATCGTATTCAGCGGCTGGCCGAAGGCATCATCCGGCACTTTCGGTGGTGTAATAGTAGCTGTGGAAAGCAATGTGAGTATGAATGGAAAATTCAGGGTGCTGGTGAAAGAAGACTCGACTGATAAACCCTGGCCCAAAGAATTAAAAATGGGCGCCGGCGCACAAGGCATCACTTTGTTAAATGATGTGCCGGTGTGGTATGAACTATGGCGGAATATCAATGGCTTTCCACCATATTATTATAAAAAGGAGAAGGAAGAAAAAAGTAAAAAGTAAACCCAGAAGTTAAAAGATGAAACGGCATATATTGTTAATTTTAGGATTCTTTTTTTCGTCATTTCTATTTGCTCAAAATGAAACTAAAAGTCTTTCGCCACAACAAGTAATGGAAATTGTAAAACAATTTCATCCGGTGG
>JANORJ010000126.1:0-10480 GCA_031415255.1 Chitinophagaceae bacterium
TTCCAACTGCAGCAGGATGTCTTTGTGAGTGAGCAGCAGTTCCCTCATTTTGGTGAACACTCTTATTATCTGAATGTTTACCCGAATGGCAGTTTCACTATTCAGTACACTGGAAAGCATGGCTACTCCCTGTTCGGTGAAACAAAATGGCGGACGTCGTAAACCCATCTTTTCAGAATTGGAGGTCGCAAATTGCGTCCTCCAATCTTCCAGTTCTCCGATGGACATTTCAAACATGAAGTCTTCCGGAAAGCGGCTACTCTTTCTGCGAACGGCCTCTTTTAATCGTTTGGTCTCAACGCCGTACAGCTCTGCTAAATCCCGGTCCAGCATTACCTTCTGTTCACGGATAAGATAGATTCTATTAATTACCAGTTCGTCAGGTATCATCAGTGCTTTAATTGCTTTTGCCATAATCTATTTACATTTTGATATTCCAAATTGGAATATCGAATAATTACAGGGTCATAGTTTTTGAAGTCGCAGTTTGCGACATCAAGATAAAATAATCTTTTTGAAAAGCTATACCACAAACTGGTAAATCAAGCGAGAGTCTTCAATAAAGAGGAAAGTGTTTTTTCAACTTTACCCGATTTCAGTTTACATTCCGGAACCATTATCACTTCCAATTCTTCTTTCTTCAATCTTTTCATCGCTTTAAAGAGATATGCTGGCTTTCACAGGTTTTAGTTTCCGGTAATAAATTGTAAATTCGCTTTATGGCAGATAAGCAAACCATACTGGCAACATTGAAACTTGCAAAACCTTCGCTGGAAAAAAAATACGGCGTAAAGGATTTGGCTTTGTTTGGCTCTTACAGCCGTAATACAGCGGTGGAAGGCAAAAGCGATGTAGATGTGATGGTAGATTTTTCGCAGCCTATCGGCCTTGCTTTTGTGGACCTGGCGGATGAACTGGAATTGCTCTTGCAATTAAAAGTGGACCTCGTATCCCGTGGAGGCATTAAGCCAAAATATTTTACCGTTATCGAACCCGACCTCATTTATGTCTAACCGGGAAATACTTTTGTTACTGGAAGACATGCGGGATGCAGGATTAAAAATTCTTTCCTACACCGACGGAATGAGTTTTGATGATTTTACAAGCGATGATAAAACAATTGATGCTGTAGTTAGAAATTTTGAAATAATCGGTGAAGCCGCTAACCGGGTGCCGGACAATTTTAAATCAGACCATCCGGAAATAGAATGGCGGCGGATGACGGGGCTACGAAATCGTATTATCCATGAATACTTTGGAATTAACTATGTTACGGTGTGGAAAATAAAAGAAGAGAACATACCCGAACTGGCTGACTTTGTTCAGCAGGCAATTGACAATTTAGCCGGAAATACTGAGTAATCTTTTCCCGAAGGGCGGAAAAAAGAAATATTGAAGTAATTATTTCAATAACTATTTATCAACGACTCAGCCGGTATTTTTAGTTCCTTATGCAGGGTACGTATCATATTAAGCGACAATTTTCTTTTGCCGCTTAAGATTTCGGATTTTCTGCTGCGGCCTCCCAACAGTTTTGTTAACTGTTTATCATTAATAGTTCCCTGTTCCATCCGGAATTTTATCGCCTCAATAGGATGGGGCGGCGGTATGGGATAATGTTTCTCTTCATACGCTTCGATCAAAACAGAAATTATTTCAAGCTCATCAGAAAGTTTACTGTTCTTTTTCAAATCCTTCTGCATTAATTCATAGGCTCTTCCTAATGCTACTTCGTAATCTTTTTTTGTTTTAATTGGCTTTATCATACACTATAGTTTTAGCGTTAATATTATCGTACTCCTTATGTGTACCTACCCATACAATGAAAATGATCTGTAATCGGTATTCTATATCAACAATTAGCCTGTATTTATTTCCATGAATATTAAATACAACCCGTTTCTCACCGAGTACAGAAGCATTCCCGATTTGCATCTTTAATTCATTATGACTCCTCCATCCCGCCTCACAGGCTTTTTCATACCATGTAAATAACGACTGTTCAGCCTCTTTCTTCTTATTAGCATAAAGCTTCAGCGTTTTTACAGCAATTACTCTCATAGCAAAACCAAATATACAAAAATGCTACCAATTTGGTAACGATTAGGAATAAATATTCTTTACAAGGAATGCCAGTGTCCTTTCCACTTTCGCCGGTTTCAGTTTACATTCCCAAACCGTTATTATTTTCCAGCCATCTTTCTTTAATGCCTTCACAGCTCTGGCATCATTGGCTTTGTTGGTGTTTATTTTGTGCAGCCACCAGTCGGTTCTTGTTTTAGGAACTACATAATATTTGCAGTTGGCATGCCCATGCCAGAAGCAACCCTGAATGAAGATGATGGTTTTGTATTTTGGTAATACGATGTCTGGTTTACCGGATAATGTTTTATCGTGGAGTTTATAACGAAAGCCGTGGGCATGTAAGAATTTCCGCACCAGTAGTTCTGGTTTGGTGTTGGTCGCTTTTATTTGCGACATATTATAGCTTCTTGTTTTCTTATCGTGGACATCGGCCATAGTGTGAAGGTACTAATGATGAATGTTTGAGATTCCTCCTTCGTCGGAATGACAAATACAAAAGTGCCCAATGAACCGGATGTTGGCAACAAAAGATTTATCTTGCCAATCTCAAAAAACGGAATGATGAAAAAATTGCTCAGCGTTTTTACTCTTTTTACGATTACCGTAACAGCGAATACTCAATCGCTGACAAAAACCGAACAGCAAATCCTGCAACATATAGATGCAGATTATGCCAGCAGCATTCAGTTACTCAAAGAATCGGTGAACATCAACAGCGGTACGTATAATTTTATTGGTGTAAAAAAAGTGGGAGATCTATATGGCAAAGAACTGGCGGCACTCGGTTTTACCGTGGAATGGATTACTATGCCGGACTCCTTAAAAAGAGCCGGCCACCTGGTGGCTACCCGCAAAGGAAAAAAAGGAAAGAAATTATTTCTCATCGGCCATCTTGATACGGTGTTTGAACCTGACATGCCGCCCAACCCGTTTACAATACTTAGCGATACCACAGCCACCGGGCAGGGAGTAAATGATATGAAAGGTGGCGATGTGTTGGTGATAGCTGCATTAAAAGCATTGCATAAACAAGGATTGCTGGATGATGTTAGCATCACTATTTATTTTACCGGCGACGAAGAAAATGCCGGTCACCCAAGAGCTATCAGCCGGGGCGATTTTATTGAACGGGCCAAACAACATGATATAGCATTAGGATTTGAAACTGCCGCTGGTTTATCTACCGTGGCCACTGCTCGCCGCGGCGCCAGCGAATGGAGATTAGAAGTGCAAGGCAAGCAGGCACATTCATCCGGCATGTTTAGTTCGGCTGGCTTTGGTGCTATTTATGAAGCGTCCCGCATCATCAATACCTTCCGGGAAAAATTAAGCAAAGAAAAATACCTCACTGTCAATCCCGGTTTGTTCATCGGCGGGTCAGAAGTAAATTATGATACGGCGGCGCAAAAAGGAGATGTGTTAGGCAAGACGAATATCATTTCTCCCAAAACAGTAGTGATTGGTGATCTGCGTTTTTTATCCGAATTACAAAAAGAAAATGCCAGAACTAAAATGCGTAAAATTGTTTCGCAACATCTTAGCGGTACCAATGCCACTATCTTTTTCAAAGATGGCATTCCTTCTATGCCGCCCACCGCAGGTAATGCAGCGTTAGTGAAAATAGTAAATGATATCAGCATCGCTATCGGCTATGGAGAAGTGAAAGCCGGTGACCCAGGCTCAAGAGGTGCCGGTGATATTTCTTATGTGGCTAACTATCTTGATTGCCTGGATGGATTGGGTGCACCGGGCCGTGGCGCACATGCACCGGGAGAAATAATTAACCTGAAAGAATATCCCAAACTAATAAAACGGGCGGCGTTACTTATTTACCGGCTTACGAGATAGAGCCACAAGTTTTTTTGCCACGATAGGGTTTGTTGCAGTTCTGTATTTTTTCGTGGATTTTCGTGTGGTTTCGTGGCTAACTCTTTTCCAACGCTAAAAATTTTTCAAAGAGTTTTGTAGTAACAGGCCCCGGCTTTGCATTGGCAATGGGTTGGCCATTTATTTTT
Organism: Chitinophagaceae bacterium; assembly: GCA_031415255.1. Classification (GTDB taxonomy): domain Bacteria; phylum Bacteroidota; class Bacteroidia; order Chitinophagales; family Chitinophagaceae; genus JJ008. The sequence continues at coordinate 4,101 of JANORJ010000126.1, forward strand.
ACTATCGGTATTATTTTTTTGGTGGTGGCTGTTAAAAAAACTTCGGAAGCATTTAGAAGTTCTTCCACGGAAATACTCCTTTCTTCCACCGGCATTATTTCAGCTGCCAATGATATAATATTTTTACGGGTGATGCCATAGAGTATATTATGTGACGGTGTTATTAATTTATTATTGGCTGTTACCATGAATACATTGGCCCGTGGAAACTCGGTGATGCTTTCTTTATTATAATACAACATATCATTCGCCTGTTTTTCCTTTAGCAGTGGTTGAAGCCATACAGCCATTAAATAATTGATGCTTTTAATATGCGGTAGTTGCCGTTGATGTTCGTAAGTAATTACTGAAAATCCTTTTTCAAAATCGCTGGCTGTAGCTGTCTTCACCGGATTGCAGGTAATAAGCAGGTTGGGTGAGGCGGGGTGATAACTGTCGGTGGAATAACCACCGGTAAGCATTAACCTGATTCCTGCTTCAGACAACGAAGATCGTTGCAGCAATTCCTGCACAATGTTGCGCATCTCTTCCCGGCTTTTATTAATGACCAGGTGCATAGCAGTAGCTGAAGCATAAAAGCGGTCAAGATGATCTTCAATAAACAAAGGAATACCATTCACCGTTCTAAAAAAATCGAAGAGGGCATAACTCCGCTGCATGGAAAGGTCTGATACATGTAACAGGGCTTCTTCATTGTTAACAAACTTGTCGTTGAAATAAACAGCCATAATTAATTGTTACTGGGTTTATATTTTTTTGTACAGGAAAGATAAGTTTTCTTTTCAACCGAATTATTACAGGTTCGTTTAAGCTGCTTGCGCATTTTTTTTTCGCATTTCTTGCGATACAAAATGTTAATTGCATAAAATATAGATATAATGTATTAACGTTCTTTTTGTAAACATTGGTTTCTCGTTTGTCTCTTATGTACATTATTAATTCACTTTTAAAAACGTACAACTATGAAAAAGACTTTTACTTTATTATTTGCTCTCGGATTGTTTGTTGCTGCCCAGGCTCAGCCCGGCAACAGAGACAACCGACAAACCGACCGAAGGGACAATCAACCCATCGGCCGACAAGATGATAACAGGTTTGACAATGACGAAGGCTTTGTTTCCATGAATTTATCCTTTGGCCGTGACGACCATTTTGGTAACAACCGTTTCTCCAATGAAAGAAAGAGAAATATGGAGATTGCAAAAATAAACCGGGAGTATGACTACAGGATTCAACGGGTACAGAACAGTTATTATATGAGACGTTGGGAGAAACAAAGAAAGATTAATTTCTTACAAGATCAACGTCAGCAGGAAATCAGAATGGTGTATGCAAAATTCAGCAAGAGAAATCATCATGATAACCGTTATGACAGAAATGATCGTAATGACAGGAATGATCGTAATGACCGTCGGTACTAAACAAGATTAAATGCACATGATTTATAAAGCCCCATTCCGATTAATTCGGGATGGGTTTTTTATTTAGCAGGCATCAAAGATTGTAGTGCCAAAAATTACAGAAAATGAGGTATTAGCAATTCTTAAAAAAATGTTGCGGCCGCTCTTCAAGCAGTGCTTCAATTTTTTTGGCAGCGTTAGTAATAGAGAGTCCTCCAAGATTGGTGCAGCGTAATGTATGGTGTATCTGATCTCCCACCGCTTTCATCGTTTCTATTACTTCATCCAACGGAATCAGTTGTTCATAATTGGAAAGGGCCATATTGGCACAGGAAATGGCATTGGTTGCCGCCATCACATTTCTTCCCAGGCAGGGTGCTTCTACCCGGTTGCCAATAGGATCACAGATAATGCCCAATGAATTTTGCAGTGCCAATGAAGCAGCAGTAATTGATTGCTGCAATGTGCCGCCATTCATTTCAACTATTGCCGCAGCCGCCATGCCACCACCCGATCCGGTTTCGGCCATACAACCACCAACTTCTGCAGCAAATGTTGCATGTGCCGCAATGAATACACCTATCAATCCTGCAGACAACATGGCTTTCACCAAAACATCTTCGTGCAATTGCATGGAATGTGCTGTGCCAAACAAAGCACCCGGTAAAGCACCGCAACTACCGGCGGTTGGTGCTGCTACTATTACTCCCATCGAAGATTTTACTTCCATCATGGCACTTACATACATAATGATACAGTTATTGACATCACCGCCGATTAATTTACCGGCTTCCATTTTTTCTTTGAATTGCGGCGATTGAGACCCTAAAATACGGTCATGATACGTTGTTCCTTTTAATCCCAATTCTATGGCATTGCCCATGATATGAACGATGCGGCGCATCTTCTCCATTACTGCTGATGCAGAAATATTACCTCTTGCCATTTCGTAATCAACTGCCAGTTCCCAGAGTGCTTTGCTTTTGCCTTCGTTATACTCCAGCATTTCATTACAGGTAATAAAAGGAACCCGTAAATTTTTTCTTGCCATTACTGGTAATACCGGATGAAGTTGTTTGATAAATAAAACACCATTCATTTGTTGCAACTCACTAAGAATGTCTTTATCAAGGAAGGCCTGTGATTTAATTTCTATAAAGCTGGTTTCCCCTTTATGCAACTCAATATCATCCGCCGTTATTGTTGCTTTTAAAAACTGCAAAATATCATCCGGCATATTGCAATAAATCAATGTTTCAAAATAATCTCCTGCCATGGAAACTGGCACATCATCAATGGCAATCACTTCTATCATGCCACCACCGGTGGAAATAGCGGTGAGTTTTCTTGTTTCTTTATTATTGGATAAGGTGATTTTATAAAGATTGGGATGGCTGTTGCCAATATCCGTGATATTAATTGTAATACTTATCCCGGCAGTTACAATATGTTTGTCTGATTCAGGCAATCGTTCATCATGGGCTTCCCATCCTAAAAAGCCGCCGAACAATCCCATATCAGATCCCTGGCTTTTGTGTGTGGTGGCTAATGAGCCGTTGGGGTCAAATTCAATCAGGATGTCTTTAACGTTCTCCTCCATCAGGTCTCTGCATAAACGGGCAATACGCAGCGAGGCGGCACAATGCGAACTGGACGGGCCCCGCATTACCGGGCCGATTACATCGTTGAATATGCTGGGGTATGTGCTCATTTTCTTTGTTAAGGTAGAAAAATTTTACCGCAAAGCAACACGAAGAATATAGAAAGAACAAATAATGGCTCAGTTTGAAATTTCCGTGTCCAATGTTTTTGAACCACATAGACACATAGGGCAGATAGAAAAACACATATAAGAATTTCAATGTGAAACCCTATGTAACTATGCTGCTATGTGGTTACCTACAAATTCTCCTTCCAAAATTTTTCCATACTCCTCCGCATGTGCAGGGTGGTGTTTTTTCCCTGACTGATGCCGTGGTCTCTCATGGGATAAGATAACATGGTAAACAGCTTGTTGTTTTTGATCAGCTCATTAGCCAGCATTTCAAAATTCTGGTAGTGTACATTATCATCGCCGGTACCATGAATAATCATGAGGTTGCCTTCTAGTTTTCCGGCATGTGTTAAGGGAGAACCATCCCTGTACCCGGTCACATTATCGTTTGGTAATCCCATGTAGCGTTCCTGATAAATATTATCATACAATGTTTGCAGTGCAACAAATGAAACGGCAATACCCGTTTTGTACACATCGGCGTGTCGGAACATACAATGTAAACTCATTTGCCCGCCGCCGCTCCAGCCCCAGATACCAATTCTTTTTTCATCAATAAAAGAATAAGTTGAAATAATTTTTTTTGCCGCCTTCGCCTGGTCGTCTGCAGCCAATAAACCTATCTGGCGGTATATACATTTTCTGAAATCCCGGCCCCTTGGCACTTTGGTTCCCCGATTATCAATACTGATGATTATAAAACCCAATTGATTGCTGAGGTATTGATGCCAGAGGTTATCGCCAGTGCCCCAGTTATCCTGTACAGTAGAGCCTGCCGGTTCGCCATACACATGAAATAAAAGTGGATATTTTTTTTGTGGATCAAAATTGATGGGCTTTATCATCCAGGCATCCAGCACCACATCACCAATATCTACTTTAAAAAATTCTTTGTTACGTAAACCCAACTCATTCATTTTTGCTTTTAACGCTGCGTTGTCTTCCAGTAGTTTTATTTCTTTGTGAGAATTAAGATTGATGAGTGAGATACGTCTTGGTGTTGTTGCGTTCTCAAAACTATGTATGGCATATTTTGCATCGGCAGATATTTGATAACTGTGCTGTCCTGACATATCTGTTGGCGATACTCTTTCTGCCGTGCCGTTTCCATCCAACTTGCTGCGATACAAATACCGCTGTGTAAAATTCTCTGGTGAAGCAATATAATATACATAGCCACTTGCCGGATCGATGCAGTTTATATTCACTACATCAAAATTTCCTTTTGTAATCAGTTGCATTTCTTTTCCATCCCGTGATACTTTATACAAATGCAGCCAACCATCTTTTTCGCTGGTCCATGTAAACGATTTTGTATTATCCAGCCATTCAATATTATCATGTACATCTAAAAAGGCTTCGTCTTTGTCGGTCAGGATATTCTTTAGCCCCATTGTTTTTGTATTGCCCACCCACACGGTGTTGGTGTTTTGTAAACGGTTAAGTTGCTGAATCATCACCTCGTCAGAGCCGGGTATATAATCCATCCGTGCTAAATAATTATTACGGGAATCATCAGGAATAACAAACCATTTTGTTTTGCCACCACTTGCAGATATCACACCTACTTTAACTGCTGAATTTGTAGTCCCCACTTTTGGATAAGGCAATGGAATGGGAACTGAATAATTAGAATCCACATTATTAATCATATAAAATGTACCAACTCCTTTTGTATTAGATTGCCAGTAAGCAATAGTTGCGCCATCGGGGCTCCAGCGAAAACCGTCACGGCAATCAAGCTCTTCTTCATACACCCAGTCAAATGTGCCGTTGATGATATTTCCACCCCCGTCTTTTGTCAATTGAATAATTTTCCCTGTAGCAATATCTTCCACGTAGATATTCAGTTTGCTTACATAAGCTACTCTTCCACCATCCGGTGAAAATTTGGCAAACATCAGTGTAGCTTCCTCAAGGCCTTTGCCCAATTGTTTTAATTTTCCATTGGCAAGATTCAGCACCCAGTAATCACCCCTTGTGTTATAGCGCCACACTTTACGGGTATTGGTAAATATCAACAGCCGGTTGTTATCGTCCGACCATATATAATCGTCAATAGATAATGGTTTGGCAGCAACGGCGGGTAATAATTGATTTGCATTGACAAGAATTGATTTTGTTCCACTGACAACATCATATCGAACAATATCATTTCCTTTGGCAGCTGTATTAAATTCCAATGTAGAGTAGCTTTTGTTGTCCTTCATCCAGCGCAACTGCCCCACACCTTTTGACCGATACAGACCATTGGTATAGATATCTTCTAAGGTTAATTTTTTATTCTGTGCATCCAGATTATTACTCACTAAAACTATTGCAACAAGCAATCCTAAAAAAAAATTACGGTTCATACTATACGATTTACTTATTATAAAAAATTAATCTTATTATTTTTTATACGGTGATGGCCTGCTTTTTACTATAAACGGTTGTAACAATTCCGATTTCCCTGTTGACAGGCTCAATGTATAGATACCAGCCTTCATCCATTTTTCATACTGCGTAAAGTAAGGCAAGTCACTTGTTTGCCTGCTTATAATCAAATCCCACCGGTATTGATTAAATCCCTGTTCGCCTTTTAAATGTATTGACCATACTTCTTTATTGGCTGTGTCTTTAATTGACAGTATTATTGGTTTTGCTTCGCTCAGCCAATACACAATATCTGTTTTTTCAAAAGTGCGGTAATCAGGTATTCCTGACGCTGCTTGAAACCAGGGCAGTTGGCTTTCTTTTGTTTCAAACAAATAATCTTTGTCCAAAGAAAAATTCTTACTGACCAATGTGTGCAGCGGACTGAGACTGATTTTATAAATGCCTCTTCCGTGTGTAGCAGCAATCAAATCCCCGGTGGATTTATGTATCTCCAAATCAGCAATAGCAGTGCCGGGCATGTTGTTGCCAAGATAAGACCACCTTTTACCTTTATCAATAGAAATATAAACGCCACGAAGACTGCCGGCATACAATATGTTTTCATTTGAAGGGTCTTCCAGAATAACATTCATCGGTTCATTAGGAAGCCCTTCTGCAATACTCCTCCAGTTTTTTCCATAATCTTCTGATACGTAGAGATAACTATTCAGATCATCATTGTTTATCCCTGTCATGGCAACATAAACTCTTTCTTTAGCAAAACGGGAAGGATAAATACTCCGGATATAATTATTGGCAAGGCCGTTATCGTTTTCCTCCCAGCTTGC